>NZ_JBFRNC010000001.1:0-7452 GCF_041470825.1 Vibrio sp. 10N.261.55.A10
CTATTGGGGGTCAGTTCAAATCAGTGGCTTTTTCGTATCAACTCATATCAGAATTATCTGGTAGAAGTTGATGGAATCTCGATTGTTAATCGATTTCTTTGTCTTTACCCATAGATAAAATCCAAAGAGATACGGCTGCAACACCTGCAAAGCCACCAAGAATGATAACTGGCATAGCGCTGTAACCTAGGATGTGCCAAATTACGCTTTCTAAAGTACTCATTCAATCGCTCCTTATTGCCAGCCTTCAACGCCGTGCATGTCTGGTAGTTTGTGTGCAATACCTTTGTGACAGTCTACACACGTTTTTTCACCAGAAGCTAGCGCAGTCGAGTGTTGTTTCGCACTACGGGGGCTCTGCTCTGAGAAGTCCATGTAATCGAACTGGTGACAGTTACGACACTCAAGTGAATCGTTCTTCTTCAATCGAGCCCATTCGCGTTCCGCTAGGTGAGCACGACGTGCTTTGAACTTTTCTTCAGTATTGATGGTTTTCGCAATAAAGTGTGCGTATAGCTCTTTAGATGCTTGAACCTTACGAACAATTTTATCTGTCCATTCATGAGGAACGTGACAGTCTGAACAGATAGCACGAACACCAGAACGGTTAGAGTAGTGAATTGTCTCTTGGATTTCAGCAACGATAGGTGCGTGACAGCCAGAACAGAATTCTTCCGTGTTGGTTGCCTCCATACCCGTGTTGAATGCACCCCAGAACAAAAGACCACCCGAGAAACCCAAGAACAAAACAACGCCTACGGCTGCTTTGCTTGGTGTCGCAAGTCTTTTCCAAAACGCTTTAAGTAATTTTATCATATATAGCCTCTCTTACAGTCCGGCTACGATTAACGCAGTGAATCTACAGGTTTGAACTCGTTCTCAACTAGTGGCTTAGCATTAGCTTGAGGTACGTGACACTGTAGACAGAAGTAACGACGAGGTGATACGTCTGCAAGTACCGCATCTTCACGGTTCATGTAGTGAGTTACACTCACTTTAGTAGCACCCATTTCTTTTGCGTTTTTCCAGCTGTGGCAAGAAAGACACTTGTTAGCGTTAAGAGAAACTTCATAGCTACGAATAGTATGAGGCACTAGAGGTGGTTGGTATACGTAGTCACTCTCAAGTACTTGGTCACGAGGGAACTTTTTGAAGTCATCTGCTGCGCGAGTTGCTTCAAGTTCACTTGCACCACGTAGAGATTCTACGCCACCAATGCCGCCTGGGTTATCCAGTTCAGCTTCAGCTTGAACTGCACCAGCTAGCAAAAGACCAGCTGATAGTAGGGCAGTAATCAGTTTTTTCATGGTTAATTTCTCCGCCTAAAGGCTAATTCTTTGAGTGGACTACTTCTTTCAAAAAGTAACGAAAAAAGCAGTCGCAATATTAAAAACGTCAGATCTACGAGCTAAGTGGTAAGAACATATTGTCCTTAAGCGACCTTAGTGATCTTAACTGGACACTTCTTGTAGTCCGTCTGTTTAGACAGAGGATCCGTTGCATCCAAGATCAACTTGTTGATCAGAATTCTTGCATCAAAGAATGGTACGAATACCAAGCCTTGTGGTGGACGGTTACGACCACGAGTTTCAACACGAACGCGTACTTCACCACGTTTGTTTTCGATAAGAACTTCATCACCACGGCGAAGACCACGAGCTTTAGCATCAGCAGGGTGGATGTAACAAAGTGCATCCGGTACTGCTTTGTAAAGTTCTGGTACACGACGAGTCATAGTACCTGTGTGCCAGTGCTCAAGAACACGACCTGTACATAGCCACATATCGTATTCATCGTTTGGTACTTCAGGTGGCGCTTCGTATGGTGCATTGATGATCAGTGCTTTACCATCTGGTTTGCCGTAGAAGTCCCAATCAGAACCTTTCTTAGCATATGGATCTGAACCTTCTTTAAAGCGCCATAGTGTCTCTTTACCGTCAACAACAGGCCAACGTAGACCACGAACTTGGTGGTAGCGATCGTATGGTGCTAAATCGTGACCGTGGCCGCGACCAAAGGCTGCGTATTCTTCGAATAGACCTTTTTGAACGTAGAAACCTTGAGCTTGTGCATCGTCGTTAAGCTCTTGAGCTTCAGACAGTGGGAATGCATCAACGTTGCCGTTTTTGTAAAGCACGTCGTACATGGTTTTGCCACGGTACTCAGGCATTTTCGCAACCAGTTCTTCACCCCAAACTTCTTCAATAGTGAAGCGCTTAGAGAATTCCATGATTTGCCATAGGTCAGACTTAGCTTCACCTACAGTTTTCACTTGTTGGTACCATGCTTGTGTACGACGCTCTGCGTTACCGTAAGCGCCTTCTTTCTCAATCCACATTGCTGTTGGAAGGATGAGGTCAGCCGCTTGAGCTGTTGCCGTTGGGTACGGGTCAGAACATACAATGAAGTTATCTGGGTTACGGTAACCTGGCAGACGTTCAGTGTTGATGTTTGGACCCGCTTGCATGTTGTTGTTACACATTACCCAGTAAGCGTTGATTTTACCGTCTTTCAACATACGGTCTTGAAGAACAGCGTGAGCGCCGGGTACCGGTGGAATGGTGCCTTCTGGAAGTTTCCAGATATCTTCTGCAATTTTACGGTGTTTAGGGTTAGCAACCACCATATCGGCAGGTAAACGGTGAGCGAATGTACCAACTTCACGCGCTGTACCGCACGCTGACGGTTGGCCAGTTAGTGAGAATGGGCTGTTACCTGGAGTAGAAATCTTACCTGTAAGAAGGTGGATGTTGTACACAAGGCTGTTCATCCATACGCCACGAGTATGTTGGTTCATACCCATAGTCCAAAGTGACATTACTTTGATGTTTGGATCGGCATATTGCTTAGCCAGCTTGATAAGGTCTTCTTGAGATACACCTGACATTTCAGACGCTTTCTCAACTGTGTATTCAGCAACAGACGCTTTGTAGTCTTCGAAAGAGATAGCAGTCATTTCGCCTGAGTTAGGGTTTGCGGCTGCTTTCTGTAGTGGATCATCGTCACGCAGACCGTAACCGATGTCTGTCGTTGCTTGCTTGAAGTTCGTGTGCTTGTTCACGAAGTCCCAGTTAACCGCATCGTTTTGGATGATGTAGTTTGCGATGAAGTTTGCGATCGCAAGGTCAGACTGAGGGTTGAAGATGTAACCCGTGTCTGCAAGCTCGAAAGAACGGTGGTAGTAAGTAGACAGTACGTTTACTTTAACGTGTGGGTGGCTTAGACGACGGTCTGTAATACGAGTCCATAGTACTGGGTGCATTTCTGCCATGTTTGAACCCCACAGTACGAATGCGTCTGCGTGTTCAAAGTCATCGTAACAACCCATTGGCTCATCAATACCGAAAGTGCGCATGAAGCCTACTACAGCAGAAGCCATACAGTGACGAGCGTTTGGATCTATGTTGTTTGAACGGAAACCCGCTTTCATCATCTTAACGGCTGCGTAGCCTTCCATTACTGTCCATTGGCCTGAACCGAACATACCAACACCTGTTGGACCGTTCTTCTTCAGTGAAGCTTTCCATTTCTCAGCCATCACGTCGAACGCTTTGTCCCAAGATACGGGTGCGAAATCACCATCTTTATGGAACTCACCATCTTTCATACGAAGAAGAGGTTGTTCTAGACGGTCTTTGCCGTACATGATTTTTGAAAGGAAGTAGCCTTTGATACAGTTAAGGCCTTTGTTTACAGGAGCTTCTGGATCGCCTTGAGTCGCAACCACTTTACCGTTTTGAGTACCTACTAGTACTGAACAGCCCGTACCACAAAAACGACAAGGCGCTTTATCCCACGTGATTTTTGTTTGATCAGAGCTAGCAATCAGGTTGGTTGCTGTTGCCGGTAGAGTTACACCTGCAACGGCTGCCGCTGATGCAGCTGCGTTTGCTTTCACAAACGCACGTCTTGTCATTTTCATACTTCACCCTCAAGTTGAGAATTGTTACTTCCAGTTTCTAAATCCGTTTCGTCGAGTCCAGTTTCGATTTGGTGATAAACCAAAGCTGTCCCCAAAACGTTCTTAATGTTGTTTATTGCTTCGATGGTGTCCGTTACAAAACCTTGGTTTTCAGTTTCTAGGACCACGATGATTTTGCCTTCAGGGCTATCTCCGTAGATTTCAGCGTTATCGAATTGATCGATCTCCGCTTTGATCTCATTTAGATGCTCAGGGCTCACATGCACGACTAAACTTGATATATGCACTTCATTTAGTGCCATAAATTGCTCTCGTTATTTTTGTTTTATGCATTACTCACAAGAATAGCCGAAGTAGGGCAAATTGCTACGCAGGCCCCACAACCGCTACACTCATCTAACTCGATTTTTGGTAGAGCAACACTGCCTGCTCTAAGTTCAAATTGAATGGCCATAGGTTCACACATGTCACCACAGCTTCGGCATTCAACATTTTGTTGCGCTAAACACTTATCAGAGATTTGTGCTTTTGCTTGCCAAGGCTCTCCTTGCTTTGGCTTAAAAATGGGTTCGGGACAAACATCTGCACATTGATAGCAGAACGTACACTCATCAATAGAGAAATCTACAGTGGGAAAACCACCATCGCCTATAATGATTATCTTAGTCTCACAACTCTCGATGCATTTACCGCAGCGAGTACAGTCATCTGTAAAGCTTTCTAGGCTGTCAATCCAAGGCAAACGAATCTGGCTTGAGTCAACTTTTCGTCTTGAAAAAAGACGGCGTTTTGATAGATCTACCACTAGATACCTATAGATGTTACTAAGATGTTGTAATTGTAGGTCATTATTCTATTAATATCTTGTAATGAGTCCTCACAAGTAGTGTAGTTTTAGAAACAATTGTATAAATACCCCCTAAGGGCTAATTGGGGGCATATATTGTCTTAGATCAATAAATTACGGAGCGAGTGATCACATATTGAATGGAGCTATGATTTTTGATGTGTGACAATACGATATCGCTGGCAAGTCATTTATCAATAGGAAGGCACTTTTGCTTATAAAACCGGTTTCATCTGTAACAAGTACGATAGCAAAATCTTTGCTCTCTATACTGCTGTTGTCGGTTGCTACGACTGGCTTTGCCATCTTTACTTTGGCTTCAAGTTTGAATGATGCGGAAGCGGTTAACGTGGCCGGTTCAATGCGAATGCAAAGCTACCGTTTAGCCCATGATATTCAAATAGAATCTGTCGATTATGAATCTCATATTCGTGAATTCGAAAGTTCTCTTTACTCGCCATCCATGACTAATTTGGTCAGTTGGAATGTTCCGACAGACATCACAGAAGATTACTATTTAATTATCGGCCGTTGGCATGAGCTAAAACAGGTCTTGAATAGCGAAGAGCGCGATCACTATCTCGTGTTGGTTGAAAACTTCGTGGCTGAAATCGATGGCTTCGTTTATAAGCTGCAAGAGTTCTCTGAAGACAAGTTAATAAAGTTAGCGTGGGCTGGTGGTATCGGCCTTGGTGGGATTCTGGTCATATCTCTTTTTGTTGTTCACTTTGTACGTAAACAGGTTGTTAAACCGCTACATGCTCTTGTCGGTGCGAGCCAAAGAATCAAAAACAGCGACTTCGAGGTAGAACTCAAGGTGACCAGTAACAACGAAATGGGCATTTTGACCAAAACCTTCAACTCGATGGCCAAAGATTTAGGCGTGCTTTATCGAAACCTTGAAGATGTGGTGGATGCAAAGACGATTGAGCTGCAAAATGCGAACCAGTCGCTGCAGGCACTTTATAACTCGTCACAAGAGCTCACGGTGACGCGTATTGCTCCTGAAAACTTCCGAGCTATCTTGCAGCATCTCGTGAGCTTGGAAGGGATTGGATCACTGAGGCTCGAGATTGTCGATAACTCAGGCCGTTCATTGATTATGGATGAAGGTTACGATTCGAATTTAGACTACGAAAAGTTTGAGATGAAACTCGACGATAACGAACTTATTCTCGGCTATTTATACTGTTCATATCACCACGGGCACTCAACTAAAGCTCTGATCGAAAGCTTCATTCAACTGCTATCGAGAGCGATCTACTACAATCGTGCTCAAAAGAAAGCTGAACAGCTTATTATCATGGAAGAGCGTGCCACGATTGCACGTGAACTCCACGATTCATTGGCTCAATCACTGTCGTACTTGAAAATTCAAGTTACACTATTAAAGCGTGTGATTGGCAAACTGCCAGAGCAACAGCACCGAGAGCAATCTGAACAAATCGCGTCTGAGATCGGAAACGGCTTAGCCGACGCTTATACCCAGTTAAGAGAGCTACTCACCACATTTAGGTTGACCATTAAAGAGGGCAACTTTGGAGACGCCTTAAGTACCATGCTTGAGGCGCTCAGCGAGAGAACCGATGCGAAGATTAACCTCACTAATAATCTCTCATCGATCGAGCTTGATGCGCATAGTCAGGTTCACTTGCTTCAATTGATTCGTGAAGCAACAATAAATGCAATAAAACACGCCAATGCCGACTTGATAGATGTATGCTGTATCGATGAGGACGGTGAAGTATTAGTCGTGATAAAAGATAATGGAGATGGCTTTGACTCAAGTAGTTCCAAGGTGAACCACTACGGGATGAGCATTATGCAGGAGCGTGCGGCAAGACTGAATGGCGACTTGACGATTGAAGCGGCGCAAGGTGAAGGCTGTACAGTCATATTGAAATATAAAAGTTTGAAGGAAGTTAAAGTTGACGATTTGTAAAGTAATGCTGGTTGATGATCATCCATTGATGCGCAGAGGTATAAGCCAATTACTGAGCTTTGAAGACGAATTCGAAGTGATTGCAGAAGCAAGTAACGGCACTGAAGCGGTTGCTCTTGCTCATGAAGAAGAACCTGATTTGATCCTTTTGGATCTCAATATGAAGGGCATGTCTGGTTTAGATACCTTGAAAGCACTTCGCACTGACGGTTCTAGCGCAAACATTGTTATTCTAACGGTTTCTGATAGCCCTGCAGACATTGAAGCGATTGTAAAAGCAGGCGCTGATGGCTACTTGTTGAAAGACACTGAACCCGATGAGTTAATTGAACTGCTTAAGCAAGCACACAGCGGTGACAAGGCTTACAGCAGTGTGGTTGCTCGTTACCTAAATGATGCTGGAAGCCGCAATGATATCTTCGAACAACTGACTGAACGTGAAATGCAGATCCTTCAAGAAGTCGCGAAAGGTTACCGTAATAAGCAGATCGCCGATCACCTGTTTATTTCTGAATCGACAGTTAAGGTACATATGAAGAGTCTACTGAAAAAGCTGCAAGTGCCTTCCCGTACCGCTGCCACGGTTCTGTATCTAGAACGCTATGGTGAAATGAAGTAGGGCGTGTTCCTTTGAGATAACACTATTTCAAGCCTGACTGTTTATACATTTTGTACATGTCTCGATAGTTTTAACGATGTTGAGAAAGTGACATTAAAAAAGGCGCTGAACTTATTAAGTTC
>NZ_JBFRNC010000001.1:8162-29842 GCF_041470825.1 Vibrio sp. 10N.261.55.A10
ACTTATTAAGTTCAGCGCCTTTTTGTTTACGCATTTTATATTCAGTATTGGTGTTCGTTTGTTCTTCGTTCTTTGAGATTAGAAACTTAAGGCTTACGCCGACATTGGAACCAATACAAGCGTACCGAAGATAACCGTAATAAGACCACAGATTACGGGTACAGACGTACGTTTTACGACTTCAAATGGGCTGATTTTACCCATACCAGAAGTCGCTACGATTACGCCAGATACTGGTGAAATTGTACGACCTAGGTTCGATGCTTGAAGCATTGGGATGATTAGGAACGCTGGGTTCAAGCCCATTTTCGCCGCTAATGATGGAGCCAGTTCTACGAATGCATAGAAAGGTGCATTACCTGAACCTGTCGCAATTGCCGCAGCAACCGTTAGACCTGTGAGGATAAGCATCAATGCGATACCGCCTGCGCCTGCAGATTCGGCAAGACCGATTAGGTTATCAATTGCACCGATAGACATTAGACCTTGAGCAAATACGCCCGCCGCAACCAACAGCATTACCACGCCTTTGAACGCGTCAGCCATGCCTTGGTAGCAAGAGTCTAGATCTTCTAGTGTTTTCTCGCCGTCAAACTTCTTAACAACGTAATCGATAACTGCGCCTACGAAGATAGAACCTACCACAATAGTGTAGATATCAAGTGAAAGCCCTGGAATCGTACGACCGTTGAATAGGAAAACGCCGATGATAGGTAGGAATGGAAGTGCAGCGTAGAAAGCCGGCGCCGTTGTTTCGATTTCAGAAACGTCTACTTTTTCCATTGGTGTGTTTTCTTTCTTATCTAGGTATTTGTTCCAGAAGAAAGCCGCACCCGCCATCACGATGATCGCACAGATAGAAACAGGCAGTACCGTTTGAACAGCAAACACATCAAGAGACATGCCTGATTTTTCTGCCGCGATAACCACATCACCAGACGTTGGTGAAAGAATGATGGCTGCAGGTGACGCACAAACTGCAACTGCCGCTGGGCGAGAAATACCCATTGCCGTCATCATTGGGAATAGGGTCGCCATCAATAGCACGCCAAGGCCTGTTGCAGAACTTACTGCTAGAGACATTAGACACGCTACGATGTAAGCCGCAACAAGAAGTACGTATGGAGATTTGATAGCAGCAAGCGGTTTAGAGAATTGTTTTACTACCACATTGTTTGCGCCGATATGCGTCATGTAAGAAGCAAAGCCACAAAGAAGCATGATTTGCATGCCTAGGCCGCCTCCACGGTACTGAAGCATGTACTTAACGAATTCTAGTGAGTCGGTAACCATGTTACCTGTTGAAGCGACCTTAGCGGGTAAGACTGTGTGACCTATAAGGCCAGTAATAAGAAGTAGGGCAAGGCCAGCTGTCAGTAGTACACCTGCCGCTTTATAGCCTTTCACAATAAAGTAACCAACAGCGATAGTAATCACTAATCCGATCAAGAGCTCTAACATAGAAATCTCCACAAAGTTTAAAAAAATATAAGAAAGTGTTTCAGAATATGACAATGAATGTACAGAAAACTGCACTGTGGCACGAGGCATAGTTGAGGTTGATATGATCTAAGACAAACATTTTCTTTGATGTTAATTGTGGTTGTAAATCGTGAATAACTACTGTTGTTTAGATGTTAATAAACAAATTTTGTGGCTTGTTAGAATATAACTTGGATCACCTTTGGTTGTTCTATTTGCATATGGTGGTGTTATTTTATAAATCGCGAGTATTTTTTGTACTTTGGAAGGAAACGTGTAACGAAGTGGGTATTTATCGGAGTAAAGAGGTGAGAATCTTAGCTTTTAAGCTTACTTACATTTAAAGATTACTTATGTTTAACGCCTACTTACTTCCCATAAGTAAGCGCTAAAACACAAGTTATAATAAGGCGATTCTTCAGCTTCTTCGTTTAACTCAGAACCTTCATTTAATACGACTTCGTCCTCGAGTACCACTTCTTCAACTTCTTCTGCGAATAGGGGCATAGAGAAAGCGATTAGAACTAAAGGTAGCTTTGGTAGGAATCGTGTGTATGAAATTGTATTTGCTAATGGGTGCGATGTTCGTGAGATAGTGTGTTTCGACATAATAGTTTTGTATATAAAGTGATTTAACACGACGAACTAAGTGTTAGTCTGATGAGTAGACAGTGATCGAATCGAACCGTTGGCATTGCTGGCGCAGGTTCCATCGCAATCGACTCCCAATTCATTTTTGGGGTTGGAATGGTATGCACGGATTGGATTAAGTGGAGGTGCTGATTGAATAAGCTCACTTCGCTTACCGCGTCCTCAAGTTGTTTGGTATTCATTTACATTCCTGTCGACTGTTGTTCTTGTCATTTGGCGCTTAGTTTATGTTCAAAGTGCGCGAACAGTATTTAAATGAATGTGAATGATCTTTCGTGAGGTTACTTGATATTGGTTTAGGAATATTTGGGTAGGAAAGTTGGTTTTATGATTGAGTTAACAGCATACAAACACAGAGAACAAGGCGCTCTCTGTGTTGGTCATTTTGCTATTATCGAAACTCGCTGATGAGCATTATCTCTGGCGTCTTGCGACCAAAGTAAATCGGTAATCGTTAGACGTGAAGTAGTTACGGCTGTATTCAAACACCGTGTTATTGGCGAGGTAACCGCGAGTACGTTTTTCAATGATAGGCTGAGCTGGGTCAATACCTAACTGTTTAGCAACGTCTTCAGGCGGAAGAATCGGTACCAATTCCTGCTCACTTCGATCAATCACCATGCCTTTGGTGTTCTCAATAAAGTCGTACTTTGATGTCTGCATCACTTGATAGGTGAGATCTGGGAATAGGGCAACAGGTAACCAAGTTTCTTCAACCGTGATTGGATTGTTGTCTATGAAACGAACACGTTTTACGTAGAAAACCAATTCGCCTTCTTTGATATCTAAATGTTCAGACATCGCCAAAGAACACGGCTTCATTTCGAAGGCCAGAACTTCACTGTGTGTAACCACATCCAAATGCGCCCACTTTTCTTGAAAGCTCGACTGTTTGTAGATGTCGTAATTGATCTTGTTCTCTTTGACGTAAGTACCACTACCTTGAACGCTTTCCAGCTCATCGTTTTCGATCAGTAGTTTCAGCGCCTGTCTAACCGTTACACGACTTACCGAGAATACTTCACGCAATTGCGCTTCCGTTGGGAGTGCTTCTCCAACTTTATATTCACCAGAACTGATCTTTTCTCTTATTGCATCGGCGATTTGGCGATACATAGGGAGTCTTGCCATTTTTGCCTCATTTGTGCGCTAGGACAACTAGACTTTGATTAACAACCTGTACCTTAAATACGTAAATTTGCTCTATATAAGCCTTGCTTTAAAGGTTAGTGTGAGCGTCGTATCGGCGTTTTGTAGTACATATAATACAAATTAAACGATACATAACAAGCTTTCTTAAAGGATTTACCAATACGATTTAAATACAAATTAAATACAAATGTGTATTGATGAGATCGTGATCACGGATTAAATGTCTTGAAGTTGTATTATTCTTCTCGTCGACAGGGACGACTGTCGTACTAATCCGTGACTATGGGACAAAGGTTATGAAACTTACTACTCTAACGAATAAGTCGCTCGTAAATCTGCAAACTACGTTTAGCAGTCGAGAAGAAGCGATTTACGCACTTGCTGACCAACTGAATCAGCAAGGCAAACTGCACAACAAACAAGAGTATCTTGATGCAGTATTTGCTCGTGAAGAGCAAGGCCCGACAGCGCTTGGCGAAGGCCTAGCAGTACCGCACGGCAAGACTGACGCGGTTAAAGAAGCTGGTTTCGCTGTTGCAACATTGAAAGAAGACATGAAATGGAAAGGCCTAGATGAAGACGAAGATGTGAATCTTATCTTCCTAATTGCCATTCCAAATGCAGAAGCGGGTTCTACCCACATGCACCTGCTGACCGAACTGACAACCACATTGGTTGATGACGATGTTCGTGAAGCAGTATTAAAAGCAACAACCGCTGATGAAATCTTCGCGCTTCTTGATGGCGACAATCAACAAGAAGAAAAACAAGACAACTTAGATACAAATGCACCGACAATTGTATGCGTTACTGCTTGCCCTGCAGGTATTGCTCATACTTATATGGCGGCAGAATACCTAGAAAAAGCCGGCAAAAAGCTTGGCTACAAGGTTCATGTTGAAAAGCAGGGCGCAAACGGTATTGAAGATCGCTTAACTGCGGAACAACTTAATAATGCTGTAGCGTGTGTGTTTGCTGCTGAAGTTGCGATTAAAGAATCTGAGCGCTTTAATGGCATTCCTCGTGTTGAAACCCCAGTTGCAGAACCGATTAAGCACGGTGAACGCATTCTTAATGAAGCGATTGAAGAGTCGAAAAAAGGTAACGGTGCAGAACGCACAGTGGCTACTGATGACAAACCGAAAAAACTACCGTTGAAAACTGAGCTTAAACAAGCACTGCTTTCTGGTATTTCTTACGCGGTTCCTCTTATCGTTGCTGGTGGTACTGTTCTTGCGGTTGCTGTTCTTATCGCGCAAATTTTTGACCTGCAAGAGCTTTACGCAACAAAAGATTCTTGGCTGTGGATGTATCGTAAATTAGGTGGCGGCCTATTAGGTACATTAATGGTGCCAGTACTGGCAGCTTACACTGCTTACTCATTAGCCGACAAACCGGCACTGGGTCCTGGTTTTGCTGCGGGTATTGCTGCAAACATCATTGGTTCAGGTTTCCTAGGCGGTGTTGTTGGTGGTTTGATTGCGGGTTACGTGATGCGCTGGGTGAAAGAGCATGTTCGCTTAGGCCCTGCATTTAACGGTTTCCTTACTTTCTACCTTTACCCTGTGATTGGTACTTTGGTAGCGGGTAGCTTGATGCTGTTTGTTATCGGTAAACCTGTTGCGTTCTTAAACCAAGGTTTAACGGACTGGTTGAACGGTATGTCAGGCACCAATGCGTTGTTATTGGGTGCAATTTTAGGTCTGTTTGTATCATTCGACCTAGGTGGTCCGGTAAACAAAGCTGCTTACGCATTCTGTTTAGGTGCAATGGCAAACGGTGTTTATGGTCCTTACGCAATCTTTGGCTCAGTAAAAATGGTATCGGCGTTCACGGTAACGGCTTCTACCATGATTGCTCCACGCTTATTCAAAGACTTTGAGATTGAAACCGGTAAATCTACATGGCTACTTGGTCTTGCGGGTATTACTGAAGGTGCAATCCCAATGGCGATTGAAGATCCAATCCGTGTAATCGGCTCATTCTTACTAGGCTCTGTAGTAACAGGTGCAATGGTGGGTGCGGCAGGTATTGGTCTATCCACTCCGGGCGCAGGTATCTTCTCTATTTTCTTGTTACACGATTCTGGTTTAGGCGCATTCTCTGCTGCTGCAATCTGGTTCGGTGCTGCGATTGTCGGCACAGTGATTTCAACCATTACTCTTCTGATGTGGCGTGGTCACGCGGTAAAAAAGGGTAAATTTGAAGCAAGTACTGCAACACAGAACTAACTGAATTTTGAGTTAGCTCCTAACTCACTGCGAAATCAATATATAAAAAATAACAAACAACTGGCTGCCCTAAATACCTGTGCTCCTAACGGTTTTATTCACACAGATTCTGGGCGTGGTTTTCTGCACCCTAAATTTAGTGGCAGCCAATTTTAACCCCTTGAAAAAATTTAATTTAGTCGTATTTGGGTTCGAACTTTAGTTTTACTCGAAGCGACACATTTAGGTAAATGATTATGACTACATCACGCGTACATATTACTCCTCACATGCACTGGGATCGTGAATGGTATTTCACAACAGAAGAGTCTCGTATTCTTCTTGTGAACAACATGGAAGAAATCATGAACCGTCTGGAGAGCGATCCAGAATACAAATACTACGTTCTAGATGGTCAAACCGCCGTTTTAGAAGACTACTTCGCAATCAAACCAGAAAACACAGAGCGCGTAAAAGCATTGGTTGAAGCGGGCAAGTTAATTATTGGCCCTTGGTATTCTCAAACCGACACAATGCAAGTTTCTGGTGAGTCAATTGTGCGCAACATGATGTATGGTATTCGTGACTGTATGAAGTTTGGCGATGCAATGAAGATTGGTTACCTACCAGATTCATTCAGCATGAGCTCACAGCTGCCAATGATCTACAACGGCTTCGACATCACGCGTGCAATGTTCTGGCGTGGTTGTTCAGAGCGTCATGGCACCAACAAAACAGAATTCTTATGGCAGTCTAATGACGGCAGTGAAGTAACGGCACAAGTGCTTCCGCTGGGTTACGCGATTGGTAAATACCTTCCACAAGACGAAGAAGGCTTGCGTGCTCGTTTAGATAAGTACTTCCCAGTGCTAGAAAAGCCATCGGTGACTAAAGATATCTTGCTACCGAACGGCCACGACCAAATGCCGATTCAAAAAGACATCTTTGAAGTAATGGACAAGCTTCGCGAAATCTACCCAGATCGTGAATTCTCAATGAGCCGTTACGAAGAAGTGTTCGAGAAAGTAGAAGCGGCGCGCGACCAACTCGACACAATCAAAGGCGAGTTCAACGACGGTAAATACATGCGTGTTCACCGTACGATCTCTTCTACACGTATGGACATCAAACTGATCCATGCGGAAATCGAAAACAAGATTGTAAACATCCTAGAACCTCTAGCGTCTATCGCTTGGACATTAGGTTTCGAATATCACCACGGTTTGATTGAGAAAATGTGGAAAGAGAGCATGAAGAACCATGCTCATGACTCTATTGGTTGCTGTTGTTCAGACAAGGTACACGCTGAAATCCTAAACCGTTACATCCTTGCGGACGACATGGCGACAAACCTAATCCACTTCTACAAACGTAAAATCGTTGACCATATGCCGGATCGCGAAGGTTGCGACAAACTGGCGATGTTTAACCTTTCTCCGTATGAGCGTGAAGAAGTGGTGAACACAACCATCACTATCCGTGCTCAAGAATTTTCTATCTTTGATGAAAACGAAAACCCAGTTGAATACTTCATCCAAGACAAGCGCCAAATCGACCCAGGTAAAGTAGACCGTCAAATCGTTCACTACGGCAACTACGACCCTTTCATGGAGTTTGATATTCAAATCAAACGCACTGTACCAGCGATGGGTTTCACCACGTTACACATCCAAGGTAATGAGAAGGGCGCAGTTAAAGTCGCAGAGCAGAAAGACTACTTGCTAGAGAACGAATACTACCGAATTAATGTAAACGACAACGGTACTCTGACTATTTTCGATAAAGAGACAGAGCAAGTATTCGACCAAGCACTTCGTTTAGAAGATGGTTCTGATGACGGCGATGAGTACGATTACTCTCCATCTCGTCAAGAGTGGCTGTTGTACTCTGATGAATTCCCGGTAGAAACATCAATTGACCACCAAGGTTTCCAATCGGTAGCAAACATCGCTTTCCGCATGAACGTGCCAGCAAACCTTACAGAGCGTGAAGAACGCACGGGTCAAAATGGATTCGTTGAAGCGCAATGCCAAGTGGTATTGAAGCAAGGTTCTCGCCGCATCGAAGTCCGTATGGAATTGGACAACCAAGCCGACGACCACCGTGTACGTGTATTAGTACCTACGCCATTTATTTCTGAAACTGTGGTAGCAGATAACCAGTTCGGTTGTATTACTCGACCAACCAATGACCCTGCAATGGCGGTTTGGGAAGAAGAGAAGTGGAAAGAAGCACCGGTTCCTGTGTATCAGTTAATGAACTTTGCTGCGCTAGAAAACGGCAAAGCGGGTATGGCTATTATGTCGAATGGTCTGCGTGAATTTGAAGTGATTGCATCTAAAGGTGACGAAAATAGAGATACCTTCGCACTGACACTATTCCGTGGTATTGGCGTGTTGGGTAAAGAAGAGCTATTGCTTCGTCCGGGGCGTCCTTCTGGCATCAAGATCCCGACCCCAGATTCACAAGTGCGCGGCAAATTAGTGTGTGAATTCACACTGTGTGGCTTCTCTGGTAACCATATTGACGCGAACATCATGGCGCAAGCACGTGACAATGTCACTCTAATCGAATGCTACAACAAGATCCCTTACAACGCGATGAAGCTCAACGTGGGTGAGCAGAACCTACCTATGAGTTTTAGCCTTCTGTCTAAGCAACAATCAGGCGCGGTGTTGAGTGTGCTGAAGAAAGCGGAAGACGAAGATGCACTGATCATGCGTGTCTACAACCCGGCAGAATCGGGTTCAGTATCGGATTCAATCTCTTTTACTCAAGCGGTTTCAAGCTGGAAAGAGACAAGCATGGACGAGCGCGTACGCGAAGGTGATGTAGCATCTGAAGAGTTCGGCCAGATAGCACCTTGCCAAGCAAAAACATTCCAAATCAAATTCTAATTTCGATAACCCGCTCACCTTGGTGGGCGGGAATGGTGAACGACAATGAAAATTGTAATTGCCCCTGATTCATTTAAAGAATCACTCGACGCTCATCAAGTTGCGTCTTGCATTGAGCGTGGATTTGCCGATGTTTTCCCTTACGCAGAGTTTGTGAAAATGCCACTCGCCGATGGCGGAGAAGGCACGGTAGACGTGTTGCTAGAGGCGCTCAATGGTAAGAAGCAACTGCTGCACACGACGGATCCAATCGGGCGTGAATGTACGGCTTATTGGGCTTCGTTGGAACAGACTGTTGATGGCGCCAACGTAAAAACTGTCTTGGTGGAATTTGCTCAAGCATCGGGTTTAGACCTATTAACCGTAGAAGAAAGAGCACCGTTAACCGCATCTTCGTTTGGTACTGGGCTATTGATCAAAGATGCACTAGATCAAGGTGTTGAACAAATCATTATTGGTTTGGGCGGCAGCGCAACCAATGATGCAGGTGCTGGCATCTTACAAGCGTTGGGAGGCAAGTTATTAGACAAGCAAGGCAACGAGCTATCTGGTGGCGGCGCCGAATTAAGCCGGTTAGCAAGCATCGATCTTGAAGGACTGCACCCTAGATGCAAAGAAGTGACGTTCGTGGTCGCGTGTGATGTGAATAATCCATTATGTGGCGAAAGCGGAGCCAGTACTGTGTTTGGTCCGCAAAAAGGCGCATCAAAAGCTCAAGTTGAACAACTTGATACTGCGATCGGGCACTTTGCCGATATCGCTCAAGCACATACGGGTACTAATCATCGCGACACAGCTGGATTTGGTGCTGCTGGTGGTACACCTCTGGGGTTAAGTCTTGCATTCAATATCCAAATTAAAGCGGGTATTGAGATGGTATTAGATGCCTTGGATGCAGATAAGGTTCTTGAAGGTGCTTCACTGGTCGTGACCGGAGAGGGGCAGATGGACAACCAAACCCTGCAAGGTAAAACACCTTTCGGCATCGCTCAGCGAGCTCAAAAGTTGAGTATTCCAACCATTGGAATTGCGGGCTCTTTGGGGCAAGACGTTGAAAAACTTTACGGCTCAATGTCTAGCTTATTTGGAACCGTACGTTCACCTCAGTCTTTAGACCAAGTTTTATCAGAAGCGAATCAAAACCTGACTCGCACTGCCCGTAATATCGCCGCCACGCTCAAGCTTGGTAGCCAGATTTTTAATGAGAAGTAATTATGTCTCTATTTAAACTCGACAACGTTATTCAAAACTACACATGGGGAAGCAAAGACTCCATTAACCAATTGTTTGGTATTGTGAACCCAAACCAGGAACCTCAAGCAGAAATTTGGATGGGTGCTCATCCAAATGGTTGTTCAAAGGTAGGCGATACCGGTGAATCGCTTTCTCACATGATTGATGAAAACAAAATCGATGTCTTAGGCGGATACACGGCGGCTCGTTTCGGTGAATTGCCTTTCTTGTTTAAGGTGTTGGCCGCTGAAACACCGTTATCGATTCAGGTTCACCCGAACAAGCGAAAATCAGAATTAGGTTTTGAGCGTGAGAATGCACTTGGTATCCCTTTGAATGCGTCTAATCGCAACTACAAAGATCCAAACCATAAACCTGAGTTGGTTTATGCGTTGACCTTCTACAAAGCGATGAATGGCTTTCGTCCAATCGACGACATTATTGCCTTGTTCGAAGAAGCGGATATTCCTTCGTTAGCGATTGAGCTTAATGTACTAAAAGCCAATGCCGACAGTGATTCTTTGAAGTCGTTCTTTAGCGCCATTATGTCTCTTGAAGGTGACCGCAAAGCGTCTGCGCTTAATGAGCTTTATGCTGCACATGCGCGACCAGCCAAAACGGTCATGGGGCGTGAAGCTCTTCAATACAGCATCGAATTCAAACAGCATTATCCTGGTGATATTGGCTTATTTGCGCCATTAATGCTTAACACGGTTGAGCTGGCGCCCGGTGAAGCGATGTTCCTGTTCGCAGAAACCCCACATGCTTATGTTCAAGGTACGGGTTTAGAGATTATGGCAAACTCAGACAATGTGCTGCGTGCCGGTCTCACTCCCAAATATATCGATGTCCCTGAGCTTATCGACAACACAATCTTTGAGCCGATTAAGCCAGAAGATATCCGCCTTAAGCCTGTATTGAAAGAGGGCAAGATGAGTTATCCGATTCCAGTGGATGACTTTGGCTTTGATATCTTGTCTGCGACTGATGAGAGCAAGTCACAGTATCTACGTAGCGCGGAGATCTTGTTCTGTGTGGAAGGAGAGGCGACCGTCACTTCAGAAGGGCGGTCAGTTTCTCTTAAGCCCGGAGAATCGGTCTTTGTAAGTAGTAATTCAAGTGTTTACCAATATCAAGGGAATGGCATTTTGGCTCGTGCTTTTAACTAGTGCCCCCGTGCTAGCGATCAGCAAAAGAAATGTCAGAGTGCCACTGTAAAGTGGTACTCAATATTGGATTGATGGTTGTTACCTATCTGTCTTTGACAGTCATGATTATTGACCATACCCGCTACTCTGGCGGGTTTTTTCATTATTAGAATGAGCAGATATAAGCTTGTAGAAAAGACAAACCCTGCGATCAGAGCAGGGCTTTTTATTGAATTAGTACTGAGTGACTGGTTAGGCAATGTGCGTCATTTTATTAAGCACAAAGGTTTCAATACAACCTTCAGTCGCAGCCATGTAGTCAGCGATGTGTTGGCTCGCTAAGTGTTTCTCTAGATGAACTTCAGACTCCCAGTTCTCATGAAAAACGAAGTGAGCAGGGTTACTGTTATCTTGGTGCAGATCGTAGTTAATACAGCCGTCTTCAACACGGGTTTTATCGATCAATTTAATCATCTCAGCTTTTACAAGCTCAGTTTTGTCTTCTTTAGAGACGATCGTTGCAATAATAGTCAGTTTGCTCATTTTCAATTCCTTCGCTTTAAACTCGGTAAGTTTAAGTAATATAAGTATAAATTCAGAATGAAGAAAGAGTTCTGAAATCCAATAACTATGGTTCTTACCATCCACAATTCAAACTCGAGAGCATAGGGCCAGAGCCGAGTAGGTTATGCTTATTAAAAAAAGCCCTCATAGCAATATGAGGGCTTTTGAATAAGAATCAAACTGTGTTGTTACTGGGGTGTTAAGCGTACTGTCTTACCTTAAGCGTATTGCTCAACCGTCATTGCCCAATTTTTCTTCTGTTGTTCGAAATTCATTTTGATTTGCTGATAACGAACCTTAAGAACAGAGTGTTCGTACTTCTTCACAACGTCTTCGCGCTTGCTTTCAAGTAGCTGTTTTTTAACTTCGTAATATTCGTTCATGTTTGATACTAGAGCATCAAACTCTTGTTGAAGCTTCTCTGCGATTTGTTGCTTGTCGGCACGATGCATGATTTTTTGCTGGGTGCGTTTAAGTAACATTGACGCTTCAGCTTTCTCAATACGAGCTTGAGGGGTTTTCTTAAGCTTACTTGCCAGTCCCATCAACGAAGCACTCTTAATCAACCATTTTGTTGGATCGTATTGCCACCAGTAGATGCCGTTACGGTAGTCGTTCTCAAAGATGTGGTGGAAGTTGTGGTAGCCTTCGCCGAAAGTGAGTACTGCTAACACACCGTTATCACGCGCTGTGTTTTTGTCAGTAAAAGGTTGGCTACCCCAGATGTGAGCAAGAGAGTTAATAAAGAATGTTGTGTGGTGGTTAAGTACCAAACGAACTGCACCTACGATTAACAACATGCCAATCACGTCACCGTAAATCACGCCTAAAGCGATAGGAACACCGAAATTCATTAGTAATGCTAACAGAACATAGTGCTTGTGCTGCCACATAACAATCTTATCTTTTTTAAGGTCACGGCAGTTTTCGTAGTTTTCGTACATTGAGGTGCTGTAATTACGAATCATCCAGCCAATGTGTGAGTACCAAAATCCACGTTTTGCAGAGTATGGGTCTTTGTCGTTGTTATCGACATGCTTGTGGTGAACACGGTGATCAGAAGACCAGTGTAGCGCGCTGTTCTGCAGGGCAAATGCACCACCTAATGCAAACAGGAATCTTAGGCTTGAATGCGCTTCAAACGCTTTATGTGACCATAAGCGGTGATAACCTGTCGTGATTGAAAGGTTACAGAACGTAAAGCAGATTGCTAGCCATATCCAGTGCTCCATGCCATAGCCAAAAAAGTAGCCATAAACGGGAGCCGCTACAACAGCAAGCAGCATACTAAAAGAGAACACAAAAATATTGAGCCAGATTAATGGCGGCTTTTTTGTAGATTGTTTGTCGGCACTATTCATTAGCAAATTTCCATTGGGCTTACATCTGTGCGCTAGAATATCAGCGTACACGTGTAAGTCAATATTGAAAGTGTAAACGTGTATTAGTATGTTTTGCTTAAATATTGTATAAAGGTAGTGTGAAATGTAGTAGCAAGTCATAAATGGAAGTACTAAGGGCTAATAAATGGAAATTAAGGTAGCTGAATATAAAGATTATGAGCGGATTGCCCAATTACACGCGGATAGCTGGAAGCTATATTACCGTGGCATTCTTGCTGATGATTACCTAGAACATGATGTTTTGGAGGACAGATCTGTTATTTGGCAGACTCGTTTGATTAATCCTCCTTTCAACCAACATGTTTTATTGCTTGAGGAAGGCGGTTTACTGGTTGGTTTTGTCTGCGCGTTCGGTAATCACAACTTTGAGCGTGGTACGTTCATCGATGCGTTACATGTAGATAATAATTATCGTGGACGAGGTGTAGGCAAGCGTCTGTTGTCTGAATTGTCGAAGTGGTTGCAGCAATACTATTCGGACTCAGGGCTTTACCTAGAGGTGATGTCTGAGAACCACCAAGCGATTGCTTTTTATCAGGCGATTGGTGGCAAAGAAGAACTAGAGCAAGTTTGGAACGCACCATGTGGCAGCCAAGTGAATGAAAAAGTGATTTCTTGGAGCTCTCCCGTTGAACTTGAACAGAAAACAGCGAGCGTTGTGTATTCTTAGTCGATTCTTGTTGAATACTGTTTTTTTGCTGAGTAGCAGGTTCTTAACGAAGCTATTTTAAAGCAGAAGAACAAAGACAAAAGCCCCGAGTATTAAGTTGCTCGGGGCTTTTTTGATTGAATTAGTGGTCGTTTTAATGATTCGCAAAGATGCGTGAAATATTGGGCGATTAATCACACCATGTGATCTTATTCCTACCGCCTTTTTTCGAAATGTAGAGTGCTTGGTCAGCGTCGTCGATAAGCTGCTCGACAGAACCAAGGGCTTGAGGGGCATGTTTCACACCGATTGAAATTGTTACTTCTAATCTAAGGCGAGTAGGGGATTCTAAAAGGGCATTAACCAGCGATTCAATTGAAGCCTCGGTTTCTCCTTGGACCAGCACCAAGAACTCTTCACCGCCGTATCGAAAGCAGTTACTGCTAGTCGGTAGTCGTTTTTGAATCTCATCGGCCAGTTCTTTAATCACCATGTCACCCATTTGATGGCCGTAGGTGTCGTTAATCGATTTGAAATGATCAATATCTATCATGAGCGATGTAATGGATCGCTGACGGTCTATGCTCGGTTCTATCACCTGATGAAGATAAAGGCGGTTGTAGCAGCCCGTTAGTGCGTCTTGATAGGAAAGGGCCTCGAACATATTAGATTGCTTGCGAAGCTGAATCGCTTGTTTGCGGAGTTGCTCGGATTGAGCGAAACGTTTGTGTACTTCCAGGTCACGTCTAACACAGGCCGCTGAGATTAGGATGTAAGCCGAGATATAAACGGAAATTGTTTCTATTTCATGCTCTGGCTCCGCTTCATAAAGCAGTGGCGCAAGGCCGATGAGATAAGCCAAAAAGATAAACGACAGCGTAGATATACTGTATCTGGCTGACAATCTTGAAAACGTACCAATGTAGATCATCACTAAAATGATGCCACCTTGGTAATCGAAGTTGTTCAGCTCGATGGCTAGTCGACCGACATAGACCAAGAAAAGTGAGCTAATTACAAGGAAGGCACTTTCTACGAGTTCCAAAACGTTGGGTTTGTTTGTAATACAGTATCTGGCGGCGGCCATCATCAATAAAAAAAGTATGACTCGGAAAATGATAGGCGTAATGCACTCGCTACCAAAGTGGATGTAGTCGGTGACGATAAAAGCACAGAATATTGAGATAGGGATGTAGATGAAATTTATGTACGGCAAATAAATTTCATTATCGAAATAGGTTTTAAATCTTTGATTCTTGAACCCAGAATAAGAGCGCATTGAGAAATTAGCCGAGATTGATACACAATAATTTGCGTAGTATGTCACAGTCTTTGGGATTGTAAACGACCATTTCTATAGATTTGTCAGTATGTTAGCTAGATCAACAAACGGTAGCGGGCAATATTCACGCTCTATTATCGATAGAGCGTGAATATCTAGAGGCTGGTGTAAGAGTGGTAAACAGAAATTAAAGCAGATTATAAAAACTAATCGCGATTAACGCTTGTTCTTCAGGTAACGCTTACGACGCTCTTCTTTTTTCTTAATCTGTTGTTCCGCTTTCAGCGCAGCCGCTTCTTCAACTTCGATCAGCTCTTGTGTGATCATTTCTGGCAACTCAAGCGTTACCTTACCTAAAGTGCCATTACGCAATTCGTGAAGCAGGATTTCTGAACATTTGTGAATGTCGATATGACCACCGGCACGAAGTGCACCACGCTTACGGCCAATCGCTTCCATCAGTTCGATGTCAGACTCAGGCAGCTCATCAATTTGGTAGCGCTCTTGCAAAAGGTTAGGGTACTGTTTTGCTAGGTACTCTACTGTGTAAAATGCCACTTCATCGTATTCCATTGCTGTATCTTTTACAGCACCTGTTGCAGCCAAGCGGAAGCCACTGTGTGGGTTTTCTACTTTAGGCCAAAGGATTCCTGGAGTATCTGAAAGGATCACGCCATTTTGCAGATTGATACGTTGTTGGCGACGAGTTACCGCAGGTTGGTTACCAGTAACCGCAATCGTACGTCCAGCCAAGCAGTTGATGATGGTCGATTTACCCACGTTCGGGATGCCCATGATCATTGTACGAATGTTTTTGCCCATCTGTTCACGGTGCGGTGCCAGTTTACGTACCAGCTCCATAACGTGGTTAACTTCTTCTTTTACGCTAGTCGTAATCGCAATCGCTTTAACGCCTTGCTCCTTCTCGAAGTGCTCAATCCAACGTTGAGTCAGTTCAGGATCTGCAAGGTCACGCTTGTTCAGCACTTTTACACAAGGCTTATCGCCGCGCAGTGAAGAGATCATTGGGTTTTCACTACTGAACGGGATACGAGCGTCCAGTACTTCGATGATCACATCAACTTGTGGGATAACTTCTTCGATTTCTTTGCGGGCTTTATGCATGTGACCCGGAAACCATTGAATAGACATAGAGATAAACCTTGATAAATATATTTGCTGCACATTGTAAGGGTTGGATGATACGTGTAAAGGTATATCTATCCCGACCTTCAATGAGCTCAGTGAGTTTGCTTGAAGTATAGGCGACTTGGTGATGTTTATTTAGCTGATGATTGACCTATTGAAGGTGGGAGCCGCTAATCTTGTAAAGCGTAAAAAGCCGCTATGTCTTTCAAATCTTGATCGTTAAGCTTACTTAGTTGCGCTCGCATCATATCCGCGTAATCGCCCTGCCTATCTCCGGTTTGATACGCTTTCATTGTATTAAAGAGATAGGTTGGATCTTGGCCAGAAAGCTTAGGATAGGAGTTATTAGTCGATTGACTGGTAGGGTTATGACAAAAAACGCAGCTTGGTGATTTAACTTTACCTAGTTCAGCGTCGCCAAAATCAGAGGCATGAAGGTTAGAGGAAAGAGCTAGCAATATTAGAGCGAAGGTTGGGTAATGCACGTTTTTACTCCGGTAAAAACATGATTATAAAGCTTCCCCTAAGAGGAAGCTCAAGTCTTATTTGTTCTGGGTGAACATTTAGTATGGCTTAAAGCGCATTTTCCAACTTAGTTAGGAAAGTAGCGATGTCTTCTGAACTGATATCTCTATGAGTAACAAATCGAACAGGGTTCCCTGGTGACATCGTAATGCCTTGTTCGCCCAGTTCGCGTGCGATTCGGTTGATATCCACAGACTCATCTAACTTAGCAAATACAATGTTAGTTTGAATGAAATCAGGGTTAACAGAAAAACCTTCTAGTTTGCTTAAACCAATCGCTAGATTTTTTGCGTTCTCGTGGTCAGCTTTAAGTTGAGTAACGTTCTCTGTTAAAGCCATTTTTCCCGCTGCGGCAAGAATACCTGCTTGGCGCATACCGCCACCGACCATTTTACGTAGTCGACGTGCTTTTGCGATGTATTCTTTGTTGCCAAGAAGTAATGAACCGATAGGAGCGCCTAAACCTTTCGATAAGCAAATCGTCATAGAATCGAAATGTTGTGCGATCTCTTTGATGTGTACATCTAATGCGACTGCTGCGTTATAGACGCGCGCGCCATCTAGGTGCATTTGAAGTCTGTGTTGGTTTACGAACTCACGTGCTTCCGCTAGATAAGACATTGGCAGGACTTTACCATTGATCGTGTTTTCTAAACTAAGAAGCTTGGTACGAGCAAAGTGGCTGTCGTCGGGCTTAATCGCAGCGGCAAGCTTTTTAAAGTCTAAAGTACCGTCTGGGTTATTCTCGATTGGTTGAGGTTGGATAGAACCAAGGACCGCAGCGCCGCCAGCTTCGTATTTGTAGTTGTGCGCCTGCTGGCCACACAGATATTCATCACCACGCTCACAATGCGCCATTAAGCCAAGAAGGTTGGCTTGTGTACCTGAAGAGGTAAACATTGCCGCTTCAAAGCCTGTCTCATTTGCTGCCCACTGTTCTAGTTCGTTGACGGTTGGGTCATCGCCATAAACATCATCGCCCACTTCTGCGTTTGCCATTGCGTCACGCATAGCTTGCGAAGGTTTAGTTACGGTATCAGAACGAAAGTCCATGTTTCTCTCCTAGAGTACTTTAGGTAGCCATATAATTGGCTATAGATGGCCACATAGTTGGGCTTTACTTAAACAAGCGATAGTTTTGGTATCAGTGATTTGATCGTGTCGTATTTTACCGTGCAGTTCTTCTAAACTCAGTTCGATCACTTCTATTACTTCATCGTCATCGCATTCAAAGCGGGTAGTGAGGCTTAAGTCTTTTGCGACAAACAGATGTTGTATCTCATCACAGAAGCCAGCCAAAGGGGTGACTTGCCCCAAGCTTTGAAAAGAAGTTGCACTGTAACCTGTTTCTTCTTCCAGTTCGCGTTGGGCACATTGAAGAGGTGTCTCATCTATTTCCATCGTGCCTGCGGGTAGTTCCAAAAGCCATTTCTTTAGAGAAGGGCGGAACTGGTTAATGAGGATGATTTTTCCAGACGAAGTGATAGGAAGAATAACTGCCGCGCCAGGGTGATTGATTGTTGTATGTTTTACCACGACGTTCGTAGGGAGCGTCACGTTCTCTTCTATGAGAGAAATACTTTTCCATTTATGGATAACTTTACTCATGCAGTCTGGCCACATTCCTTGCCAATTTTTCGTATAACGGAAGACGTGCACCACCATAACGTCTATGGTGTCGAAAATAAAAGAAAAATTAGGGTTAGCAATAGATTTAGTTTCACGCCGTTCGTGATGTTACTCTCATAATTGGAATCTATGATTGCGCCAAAATTACCGACGTAACCATCTGATATAAATGCAACTCAATAATAAAATACACTTGTAACAAAGTACTAACAAATGTATAAAAACATATCTACACTCTCAATTGTTCAAAGATTTTCGGAGTAACGCATGAACCCTTCTATTTCTTCACATGCTGACAAGGCGCTACTCTCTGAAAGAATCAATAAATTAGCGCATGCTCTGTCTGATGGTGTCTACGAAAGAGAAGACACCATTAAGCTTTGTTTACTGGCTGCTTTGGCTGGTGAAAGCGTGTTTCTATTAGGCCCTCCGGGCATCGCAAAAAGCCTTATCGCGAAACGTCTCATTCAGGCTTTTGATAACAGCAGCTATTTCGAATATTTGATGACTCGTTTCTCTACTCCCGAGGAAGTGTTCGGCCCACTAAGTATCCAAGAATTAAAAGACAACGGTCGTTACGTAAGACTAACCGAAGGCTACCTACCAACTGCACAAGTCGTCTTCCTCGATGAGATCTGGAAAGCCGGCCCTGCAATCCTAAACACGCTACTTACTGTCGTTAACGAAAAGACTTTCAAAAACGGCAGTGATATTGAACGTGTACCGATGCGTCTACTAGTATCGGCATCCAACGAACTTCCAGATGAAGACAGCGGCTTGGAAGCACTTTATGACCGTATGTTGGTACGCGTGTTCGTGAACCGTATTCAAAACAAACAAAACTTCAAATCGATGCTGACGACGGGTACTTCTCAAGAAGCGGTAATTCCAAAAGGTTTGGCGATTACGGACATTGAATACCATCAATGGCAGAAAGAGCTCGATAAGCTGGAACTGACAGACAATTCGTTTGATAAGTTGTTTGAACTAAAAACCATGCTTGAAGAGATGGTTAAGAAGCAAGGCTCTGCTTCAGAGTCAGAATTGTATGTATCAGACAGACGCTGGAAGAAGGCCGTTAAACTATTGAAAGCGAGTGCGTTCTTCAGTGGTCGCGATAGCGTGAACCCGCTGGATATTATGCTTCTGCAAGATTGTTTGTGGCATAGCCCAGAATCACGTGATGTGGTTCGTAGCGTGGTGAAAGACTTTGCATTGAACCGAGCGTTTGATCAACAAGAGTCGAAAGCTCAAATTGAAATGTCTCGTGAAGAGTTAGAAGAGATTCAAGACGATGTTGAATCAACGTTGTCGGTGTCACTTTCTATGGAGTCAACCAGTGGCTTGTTGCGTAAAGATGTTTACCAGAATGACATCAAGAACGCGAAAATGTACAGCGTGGGCAGTGCTTACAATCTAGTGAAACTGGTTATGCTGCAAAGCAACATGTCGGTTTCTGAATCTGAGAAAGGCGATAGCCGTTGGGTATACGTAGCCAAAGACGATTTTGATCGTGTTCTTAAAGAAGGTCACGGTGATATTTACGGTTACGTAAACGAAAATAAAAACCTATGCCGTTTAAAACTCGACTTGGATGCATCAAACCAATTAGTGATTAAAGACATCGCCAATCGCTCTGTATTGGTGAGTGTGGTTACTACTGACGGTTTAGACCAAGAACTGTACAACAAGTGGTTGAGTGGCGCTGAGAAAGCCTTAGAACAGTTAACTGAAGCTGAATTCAAGTTAAAACGCGTTCGTACTGAATTCCATGATGCATTACCTCATAACTATATTGACCCTGATTTACCAAAAGCGATGGAAGCAAGTTTGCAATCGGTAACGCAAGATCTTGAAACTACGAAAGTGAAGAGTGCCAAGATCGCTCAGCGTATTAAGTTTATGAGCCAGTACTTCGAGTAAGAGGAGAGCATATGTTAGGAGCAGACGGCTTAAACCTCGCTTTGATGGTAGCTGATTCCGGAATCATTGATACCGCGATGAATGATCTCATCGCTCGTTCTCAAGTCATGATGGCTGCAGAGAACAAAGGTGTGAAAACATCAGTGAAAAACCACTTAGTCAAATGGCGCGGTAAAGTAAAAAAACGCGTCACCAAGGTGTGTGAAACTGATCGATTCCAAGAGGAAATCGCCCTTTATCAAGAAGTGATTTACTGGGATGAACCTCAGTTCTTTGATGAGATAGACAGTGTTATCAAAAAGCTCGAGTGGCACTCAGCGTTTTATCTACAAGCTCGACGCCTTATGGAGAACAACAAGGGTGTTTATAACGCGATGTTTCCACACTACTTTTGCGACCAATGGTACCAATCACTTTCTGATGCGATTAAACAAGCTCAAGTAACTGAACTTGAAACAAGCAAAGAAAAAGTCTTAGCCGATCTTTATCAGCGCATGGAAACCATGAAAAACATGGATAAAGTGACTGAGTCGGGTGATGAAGGCAGTGTAGGGCGCTTGTGGGACATGGCTTCTGCCAAATTAAGCAAAACAGACCTTACCATCATGAAACGTCATGCTGAGTTCTTGAATAAGCACAAGGGCTTGCAAGAGATCGCTGAAAAGCTAGGCCGTATGGCTGGTGAGGAAGATGATCCTTCGCTACACAAAGCCCCTGTAGAAGAATTGCAGGTGGTTGAAGAGAAAAGCGATGAAGCGGTCGATGATATTGTCGGGATTCATGAAAGTGATGACCTTAACAAGATGCTGCCAAACGAAACCATGTTCTTAGCTTATCCTGAACTTGAGGTTATCTTTTACAAGCACTTGGCCGACAAGCGTTTACTGAGCTATCGCTCGCAAGGTAAATCACGCACGTTACGCAAAGTGAAGGCGCAAAAACCAGATAGCAAGAACATCGATATTGAAAAGGGCCCGTTTATAGTCTGTGTGGACGCTTCGGGTTCTATGAGTGGTTTCCCTGAGCAGTCTGCTAAAGCAATGGCTTATGCCTTAATGCAAATTGCTCTTGCAGAAGAGAGAGACTGTTATGTGATTCTTTTTTCTTCTGAGCAGATTACCTATGAGTTAACAAGGCAAGATGGCCTACGTGAAGCGAGCGACTTCTTAAGTTACTCATTCCACGGCGGTACGGATTTGGAACCTGTTCTCATGAAGTCGATTGACCTAATGACTGGTGATAAATACAAGAATGCCGATTTAATCGTACTTTCTGACTTTATTGCGCCGAAACAATCAGACGAAATGATTGCTCAGGTTGAAAAGTTGAAAGAACACAAAAACCGTTTCCATGCGGTTAGTCTTTCTAAGTATGGCAACCCTCAACTTATGACTATGTTTGACCACTGCTGGGCGTATCATCCGAGTCTTGTCGGTCGTTTTATGAAGAAGTGGTAGCGCTAGAACATCTTGTTTAACTCGATTTTGCTGTGTGTTTTTTGATTAAAGAGATCGAACATGCAGCAATTTGATTTAAATGTCAGCAAACGGAATTTAAATTCACTTTTTTGTTTGACTATCTCCCCTCAATCCGTAAAGTAGGCACCCGAACACAGCGGTGCGGCTTACTTAAGTCCCTAAAGTGTTGAATTAAAAAGGCGCCTTGGCAGAGTGGCTATGCAGCGGATTGCAAATCCGTGGACCTCGGTTCGACTCCGGGAGGCGCCTCCATTCTTTTTCTTAGCTTGATAAGTTAAGAGATATTAAGAATGAAAATGCGATAC
>NZ_JBFRNC010000002.1:0-21917 GCF_041470825.1 Vibrio sp. 10N.261.55.A10
GATCAACACGCCCTAGAAATGTTGTTTTCTAGTCTGTCTAAACCATAGGTTCATGGCTCCGAGTTATGTTCTGAACTGCTCAATTTCTTAACCGAGCATAAGAGTGATTTCGAAGAAAAGTTAATCCCTGATCTGTCATACATCGATGATATGGCACATGTGGTGAACGGTATCAAAATCAAAGGCGTTCTCCACATCAATGCGAATCAATACCGACTTCAATATTCGTTTGATTGGGAGCTGTTTCTAGGCTGTTCAGATAGAAACGAAACCGGTGTAGAGAATGGAAGTGTTCTATTCACTCTTGAGGACGATAACGTTCTTAATATCAACTTCCCAAAATACGGTTCTCGAGATACTAGCGATGAGCTCTAGTCGGTTCTTCGTGGGTGCTATACAGAAGGAACAACAATGATAACTATCGAAAGGCTTGAAGATTCACATGTGGCGTTAGTTCAGGCCATCCAACTCGCCGATGAACAGGTTAAGTTCGCTGGTACAGCTGCAGAGTTTTTATTAGACGGCAGTGAAACGACGCACTTGCACGTGATTAAGTCTGATAACGAAGTTGTGGGTTTCTTTAAGCTGGATATCGCTTACGCAGAGCACTACGAATTCTGCCCTGAAGGAAGCATTGGCTTGAGAGCTTTTGTGCTTGATAAAAACCAGCAAGGTAAAGGTTTAGGAACAGGCACGGTGAAGGCTTTGTTTCCGTATTTAAAAGCGAATTACTCAGCGTATGAGTCGATTTACTTAACTGTGAATTGCAAAAATCCGGCAGCATTCAACTGTTATAAGAAAGGCGGCTTCGAAGATATCAATCAACAGTATCTAGGTGGCGCAGCAGGCCCGCAATTTATCATGCGCGGTCGAATTGCTTAGTAATAAATTATTGATGAGAAACACCTGCACAGCTGTATGCAGGTTGAGAGTCTTAAAGAACACGAGAAGGAAATTTGATGAAGGTTCAATATCTTGAAGTGGTTACCCCAGAGGTCGATGTCGTTTGTGCAACATACGCTCAGCTCTACAACGTGAAATTCAGTGGTGCAGATGTGAACCTTGGTGGGGCGCGCACTGCAAAGCTATCTAATGGCGGGGTAATTGGCATTCGAGCACCGCTTCGTGAAACTGAAGAACCAACTGTTCGTCATTACACGTTGGTTGAGGATATTCAGTCTGCAGTAAATGCCGCCGAGAAACTAGGCGCCGAAGTTGCGGTGCCGCCAATGGAGTTACCACGTCACGGGATGTGTGCCATTGTCATTCAAGGTGGCGTCGAGCTCGGATTCTGGCAGTTATAAATGATGTATACCTTTTAGATTGTGACGGACGAGATACTACGATTTATGATGCGACACCTAGTGTCTTTACCTGCTTCATGGCATCATTCCACGCAGCTAAAACCCCAACAAGGTATGTTATGAAACAGAATATTGTCCACATTGCACTCGTGGTAAAAGACTACGATGAAGCGCTTGATTTCTATGTAAACAAGCTTAAGTTTGATCTCATCGAAGACACGTATCTGCCAGAAGAAGATAAGCGCTGGGTTGTTGTTGCTCCACCAAATTCAACCGGTGTGAGCCTGTTACTTGCTAGAGCTTCCAAGCCAGAGCAACTCGATTTCATCGGCAACCAAGCTGGTGGACGCGTATTCCTATTCTTAAACACCGATGACTTCTGGCGTGATTACGAACGTATGACGTCTTTGGGCATTAACTTTGTCCGAGAGCCTAAAGAGCAAGGCTACGGCACCGTTGCTGTGTTTGAAGATCTTTACGGTAACTTGTGGGATCTGCTTCAGTTAAATCCTGAACACCCTATGGCTAACAGGTAGATAAGCTTAGCCCACAACCATCGGGTGTTGCGTATTACAAAATGTCGGTTCATTGGGAGTAACGCTTCTTTGTCGCTAGGTTAACCCTCCGCACCGCTCAATCATCAACTTAAGTTAAGGAAGCTTATCGTGGAAGAAATCAAAGGCATTCTGCAATTCATGGTCGAAATTGAACAATTAAAGGATGTTCATCGACAGACGAAACCAGTTGGATTGGACCGATATGAAAACTCGGCCGAGCACAGTTGGCACGTCTGTTTGAGCGCTCTTATGTTGAAAGACTATGCCAATGAAGAAATCGATATTACCCGAGTAATGAAGATGTTGCTGATTCATGACCTTGGGGAAATCGATGCGGGAGATACCATCATTTATGCCAGTGAAACCGAAGAAAACAAGCTCAAAGAGAGAAACTGCGTCGAGCGCTTGCTGAAATCATTGCCGAGCCATTCAAGAAGCGAGTATTTGGATTTATGGCTTGAGTTCGAAGCCGGTGAGTCACCGGAAGCTAGATTTGGTAAGGCGATCGATAGAGTGCCGCCTTTGCTTCATAACATCCATGGTGGTGGTCATAGCTGGAAGAAGCACAACATATCCAAAGACAAAGTCCTGACCTTCAATGGCGAGCGTATTTCTAAAGGCAGTCGTGCCTTATGGAAAGAGCTAGAAGTGCAGCTTGAAGGTGCTGCGGACAAAGGGCTATTAAAGTAAAAGTTAATTTCGTACCTAAGCGTAACAATAGCTTTAGCTGTTCAATGAGGGAAATCTCGATGGCAACTGATTCAAGATGCATGGCACTTACCTTGTGTCTCATTTCTTTCAAATAAAGATCTAGTGGACAACAATAAGTTCGAGAACCGAGTGATAAGTTGTTAGTATGCATCAACTTTATAAATATTGGTTGGCTTATATAAATGCTTGATAATAAGTATATTAAACATCCTTATCACTGCGAACAGTGTAACGCACTTACCCCGCACCTTGCTGTTAACGCTTCCGATGCTGAATCTAAAGCGGACACTGAATCTGAAAAGAAACAATGGAAGCTAGGCGTGTTGATGGAGTACCTGATGACGTTATTGTTTAAAGGTGACCATAATGTTCCCGGTTTTTATGTCGACAGTGATTACGAATACCAGTGTGAAAAGTGTGGGACTAAGTCGTGGCACTGATTGGGGATGAAAATTTGATTCAACCTTAATTTTTTGAGCTCTAACCCCGAAATCAACTCGCTTAAAGAACTCGTTTGCTTTAAGAATTAGTGAGTTTCAGTCAGGCGTATTATTCCAATTTTGTTATAGAGGACAAACGAGTGACATACCCAAAAGCTTTAAATATTGGTGACAAAATCGGATTTTTCTCACCGTCATCGCCCGCAACGGTCTTTGCACCTAATCGATTTGCTCGTGCTAAACGTTATTTGGAAAAGCAGGGCTTCATTCTAGTTGAAGGTTTGTTAACTGGAGAGTCAGAAGGGTATCGTTCTGGTTCCATTCAAGCGCGAGCCGAAGAACTCAATCAGCTCATTCGAGATCCTGACGTGCGCTGCATTATGTCGACCATTGGTGGTAACAACAGTAACTCACTGTTGTCATACATCGATTATGATGCCCTTAGAGACGACCCTAAGATCATCGTCGGCTATTCAGATGCCACAGCATTACTGTTAGGCATCTACGCCAAAACTGGATTGGTGACTTTTTATGGCCCTGCACTTGTTGCGTCATTTGGTGAGTTCCCGCCATTAGTCGACGAAACCTTCCAATCGTTTACTGACATCTTATGCTCGGATTCAAGCCAACATCAGTACACGATGCCTGAGAGTTGGACGGACATTAAACACGATTGGGAAACTCAAGACTCTGCAAAGCCAGTTTACAATAACGAATGGCACTTCATGGGAAGAGGTCAAGTAAGCGGTCGCGTGATTGGCGGCAACCTGAGTACGATGGCCGGGATTTGGGGCAGCGAATACATGCCAGAAATTCAGTCTGGCGATATTCTGCTTATTGAAGATTCACTAAAAGGCATTGAAGCGGTCGAGCGTTCATTCGCGCACTTATTGGCTTGCGGAGTATTCGATAAAGTAGGCGCTATTGTACTCGGCAAACATGAGTTGTTTGATGACAAAGGGACAGGGCGAACACCACTCGATGTACTTCTTGAAGTGCTGAACGGTAAAAATGTCCCGATCCTGTATGGCTTCGACAGTTGTCACACCCATCCCATGCTAGTCACGCCACTAGGTGTGCAAGGCACTATTGATTTTGATGACCAAACATTCAAGCTTCAAAGCCAATGGTTAGCGTCGAGTTAACCTAAACTGATGATAATAAGACGCATTAGAAAAGTGATCCTCTCTGCAAACTGAGAATCGAATCGCGTCTATACTGACATGGGTTACGTCGCTGATTTTAGAAGTGGCGCTATGAATGTAAGTTTGATTAGGTTAAATCTCTGAGGTGACGATGAAAAAATTACTACCACTATGCGCCATTTTACTCTCTGCATCATTTTTAGCTGCGGCTTCTGATGGTTTGATTAAATACCAAAGTAATTACTCAGTGAAAGAGACCGCTGACCGCTTTGAAGAACTCGCTATAAGCAAAGGTTTGACATTGTTTGCGCGAATTGACCATCAGAAAAACGCGAGTAAGGTCGATCTTGAATTGAGACCAACGGAAGTCATCATCTTTGGTAACCCGAAAGTAGGGACACCATTAATGCAATGTGCTCAAGAAGTCGCGATAGATTTACCGCAGAAGGTGTTAGTCACTGAAGATTCAAATAAGAAAGTATGGTTGTCTTACAACGATCCTAATTACTTGGTAGAGCGTCACGCGATCAATGGCTGTGACGAGGTCGTTAAGAAAGTATCGGGTGTACTAAGCAAGCTATCAGAAGCGACAGTGGCGAAAAAGAAAGCGAAATAACCAAGACCAATTAGCACTCATTAAGACTATTAATGGGTGCGACTTGACGAGGATATAGCTTCCCAATCAACGTTTGGCTGCATTGACAACTAAGCAACAATATATAAAAGTAGTTTTATGAAACTGAATTTAGCGCCATCTAACCAACGAATTATCATCATTCCATAAGAATGGTGGGATTGTTGATGCGCTTTGTTTATCGAACCCACCCGTAAGGTGGGTTTTTTGTCGCTGTCTTATGGGTTTTATCTGAATAGAGGAAGTCATATGAAAAAGATCGCGGTTTTTGGTAAGCCTGGGAGTGGAAAGTCCACAGTCAGGAAGGCGTTAGCACTAGCTACAGGGATAGAGCTTCACCAGTTGGACTCTATTGTTTACAAGGCCAACGGAGAGTTTGTTGAACGTGAAGTATTTGAGGAGGCTCATGAGAGCATACTTAAGTCAGAAAGCTGGATCATCGATGGTTTTGGCCCTCTAGGCTCGTTCAACACGCGTTTAGATGCAGCTGATACCTTGGTTTATATCGACATTCCTTATTCAACTAGCTACTGGTTTGTAACCAAGAGAATGCTCAAAGGTTTATTTGTTAAACCTGAAGGCTGGCCTGCTGGAAGCTCAGTGATAAAAGGCACGATACAAAGCTATAAGACACTACAACTGTGTCCTAAATTTTGGAATGACGACTTTAGAGCGCAGTTAGAATTGCGCGCTAAAGAGAAAGAGGTTTACATCATCAGAAGCGTGACTGAATTGAATAACTTTGTTCACCAACACTTCACTTAACAGTCGAGAGTTTACTTTTCTTTAAAACGCTCTTACTTACTCATAACTTCATGAAAATATTTAGATTTAACTCTACGTGTGGCATATTTGCCATATGTTTAGTTTGTGCTTTGAGTTAAGGAGATAGATATTATGTATGGAAGTGAGAAGACGAGAGCGTTCTGTAGTAACTGTAAGGAACTGACACTGCACAAGTACACTATGTTCAGTAACCAAGCCGAAAAAGCGCCACAACATGAAAAGAAGCCAGGGTTGCTTGGAATGATTTTATCGTCGCTAGCTTCAAGTGGCGGAAACGGTGACTATAAATGTACAAAGTGTGGAACCAATTTACGTACACCGGACAACCTTGATTAGCCCTTAATCTACTTAATACTTCAACATTCTTCTGTTTCAATTATCCGTTTTTATTTGATAATAATTCAAATTATACCGTGTTTTTCATTGAATGAACTTCCAGTATCCTATGCGAATAGTTAATTATTGGGCATTCAAATGACACAGTATCAGTTCCAACAAGGGCCTATTCGTCCACCTTCAGAAGCGGATAGCTTATTGATTCGTACCACCCAAGGTTGTCCTTGGAACAAATGTAAATTCTGTACGCTGTTTGAGGGGATGGAGTTTGCAATTCGTCCCGTTGAAGAGATTAAGAAAGACATTTGGGCTGCGAAAGCATTCTATAAGAACCGTAAATTTGAGACCTGTTTTCTGCAAGACGGTGATTCATTCACTATGGATACCGAAGACTTGCTGGATGTGTTGAATACACTCAAACAAGCCTTCCCAGAGTTAAAGCAGATCAGCTCTTATGGACGAGCGCAAAGCATGACTAAGAAGTCGCCTGAAGAGATGAAAGCCATCTGTGATGCAGGGCTCAACATGCTTTATTGCGGTATGGAATCGGGTTCTATTGATGTTCTCAAATTGATGAAAAAAGGCATTACTCCGAAATCTATTTTGAAATCGACCGAATACGCGAAGCAAGCGGGTATGAAGATGATGACCTTCATTATCCTTGGCTTGGGTGGTAAAGAATATTCGGCGCAGCATGTTGAAGAAACGGCGGCCTTACTTAACCAAATCAACCCAGATGAAATACGCATTCTGTCGCTTGCTGTGAAGCCTGGAACCGAATTGGATGAACTGGTGCAGAATGGAGAGTTCACGCCACTTAGCGAACGTGAAATGCTTGAAGAACAATATCAATTGATCAGTAAACTAAACCGCGTGACGGGCAACTATGGTAACTATCACGGTATTAATTTGTTGATGGAACTGAACGGACAGCTGCCACAGGATAAAGCGAAGTTCTTAGCGACAATAGACCGTTTCAATATGATGAGTGAGAATGACCAGAATAACTTTATCTTGGGACGTCGCATTCATTACTACGCCGCATTGAAAGACATGGATAACCAACTTATGTACGATTCTGTACAAAGAGAGCTTAATCGCATTCAAAAGCAAAATCCCGATGAACTCGACAATGTGTTTTACCAACTCCGTCAACGCATGATCTAGCAGCAAGGACTAATAACATGAATAACCTCGTTAACTGGCAAATCAGAAATGAAAATCCGGAACATCGGTCTTTGGAAAACGGCGTGCTGACGATGCAAGTGCAAGAGGGCAATATCTTTGGTGCGGGTTCAGCTGATGTTGATAATATCTTCGTTCATCCAGTATCTAGCTCGGATTACAGCACAGAAGTGACGGTTCAATTAGATCCAAACCTCGCATTTGAACAAGCTGGGTTAGGTATTTACTGGGATAACGACAACTACATTAAAGTGAGCAAAGAGATGTTCATGGGCGAGCGTTCATTGGTGTTCGTTGTAGAACAAAATGGTCAGCCACAGATCAAGGAACGTCTGTTGTTTAGTGAATCTAGTGTGTCGGTAAAGCTCGTCAAACAAGGCGGAAAAGTCAGCGCTCATTTCCGCCCGTTAGAAAAACAACAATGGCAGGAAGTGATCACGTTTGATTCGTTAGTAGGCAGTGAACAGGGTGTGATGCTTTATACGTTCAGTGGCAGTAAGGCGACGCCTAATTTCGCCAAATTTAGTGGCTTCAGTTTGTCTGACGCCTAATAATTTGTCTTACGCTGAATAAGCTTGCTTAGCGTATAAAAAAACGGACCGATATTGCTACCGGTCCGTTTTTAAATTCTTCAAGTCAAAGCGCTTATGCACAACACTTCTTGTATTTTTTACCGCTGCCGCAAGAACATGGATCGTTACGGTTAGGGGTCTTTTCAAACGTCATCGTTTTTGGCTTGTTCAGTAGAGTATCAAGCTCGATGGTGTTCTCTTCTTTGTCTGCGTCGACTGTAACAGTAACGAAGATAGAATTTTCAGCGGCTAGCGCTTCAACTTCTGCTTTGCGCGCTTCAGTTTGAACCATTACTGCGATTGGAGATTCTTCAGTACCCGCTTTCACATCGCGGTTTACGTTGTAGCCAGCAAGAACGTGGTTCTGTCTTGTTTCGATACGGCCTTTGAAAAATAGTTTCGACATTGGGTACTCATTAAAAATGTTGAATGGCGCTATTTTTAACGACGATAGCGCAATGGAGCGGGGATTATACGCATATATTGCAATTGATAAAGCAGTGATGTGAACAAAGGCTGTTTGGTTATTGTTTGCTAGTAACGGTTTGCTCTCTAGCATTGTTCGGATTGGACTAATTTTCAAATTCAAGACAATAAGATTTCCCTAAATAGGCTTATGAATGATAAATTCAAATTATTAATCGAAACAAAGAGATAGTGTATGAAGTTAGATGCCATCCTGTGGGATTACGATGGAACCTTAGTCAATTCCGTTCCAAAGAATATCGCAATCACAAAAGACATTATCTCTTTAGTCGCGCCACACTTGTCAGGCGACAACTTACCTAAATATTTGCTTAGCGAAGCGCTTTATCATGAAGCCAACCACGGGGCTAAAAACTGGCAAGCCTTATATATCGACTATTACGGCTTATCACACGATGAAATGTTGATCGCTGGTGGAATGTGGGCAGAGCATCAAGAGAAAAACCAAACAGCCGTCGCCTTGTTTGAAGGAATGGAAACCGTGGTTAATCAGTTTGCTCATCTTCCTCATGGGATCTGCTCTCAAAACTCTCAATTGAATATTCGTGGTGTGCTCGACAGTTATGGCATCGGCGATTTGTTTAAATCGGTAGTGGGTTATGACGATGTTTCGAACGGCAACCAAAAACCCCATCCATTTGGTGGTGTGAAATGTGTCGAGAACATATTTGGCGCCGATCCGACTAACGAGCTTTGTTTGATGTACATCGGTGACCATGAAGCGGACACACAGTTTGCTCGCAATATTGAAGCCGCGCTGGGTAAAAACGCAAAAGTTATTGCCGTTGCAGCAGGTTATAGCCGATCGAAACCTGAAAATTGGCAAACCAAGCCCGATTACATTGCTAACAGTGTCGATGATCTTTTAACGATCATTAGCAAGTACGCATAACGAAGCAGACATTTAAAAATCACCACACGTAAATAACTTTAAGGAAGAATAATGACACCAAAACAAGTGGTATTGGGATTTTGGGATGCAATGCGCAGTAATGATTTTGCAAAGGCAGGTGAATGGCTAACCGCAGATTTTGAAGGCTATTGGCCGCAGTCGTCTGAATTGACGTTAGGGCGCGACAACTTCACTGCAATCAACTCTGAATATCCAGCCAATGGTGTTTGGAAGTTCACGCTCAATTCGATTGTCTGTGAAGGTGATACGGTAGTAACGGACGTTTCGGTCACTGACAGTGTGTTGAAAGGCCGAGTGATCACCTTTCACACGGTTGTTGATGGTTTAATTCAAAAGCAAACTGAGTTTTGGCCAGAACCATTCGAAGCGCCGGCGTGGCGATCGCAGTGGGTTCAGGTTGTGTCGAGTAATTAGTTTGTGTCGATACGATCAGTTTGTATCGAACAATCAGGTTGCACAGAAAAAGTAAACATTAGGAGGTTTCATTGAACAAGGTAGTGATTGTAACCGGCGGAAGCCGAGGTATTGGCGCAGCGACGTCTAAATTGTTGGCCAGTCAAGGCTATGCTGTATGCGTTAACTTCATACACAATGAGTCGCGAGCTGAAGATCTAGTGAATGAGATTCGCGAACAAGGCGGAACCGCGATTAGTGTGCGTGCGGATGTGTCTGTTGAATCGGACGTGAAATCTTTATTTGAGATTGCTCGTAATAAGCTAGGTCCAGTGACGCACTTGGTCAATAATGCCGGGATCTTGTTTACCCAGTCACCGTTGGTTGATATTGAATTGGATCGCTTTGAAAAGGTGATGAAATCCAACGTATCAAGCTGCTTTCTGTGCAGTAAAGCCTTTATCAAACAAGCCGATGGCGCGGGTTCGATTGTGAATGTATCGTCTGCCGCTTCTCGTACTGGCGCACCGTTTGAGTATGTGGATTACGCAGCATCGAAAGGTGCGATGGATTCACTCACCAAAGGCTTATCGCTTGAATTAGCTTCACGCAATATCCGAGTGAATGGCGTAAGGCCAGGTTGTATTTATACTGAGATGCATGCAGACGGCGGAGAGCCAGATCGCGTAGACAGACTAGCTTCGCAGTTACCGTTACAACGAGGTGGCACACCAGAAGAAGTCGCGAACTCTATCGCGTGGTTATTATCAGACGAAGCTTCGTATGTCACCGGCTCGTTTATTGATATTGCAGGCGGTCGATAGGGCACGTTTGCCTTTACACTAATATAAACAAGTTATAACCATCAACACGCAACAAAAGTACCTAACTAAAAGAACGAAACTAAGAGTACAACCATGAAAAACTATTTTGAAAGCCCGTTTGTTGGAAAGTCACTCAAAGAACAAGTGACCAACCCGAACATCATCGTGGGCGAGCACAGCTATTACTCGGGTTACTACCATAACCACAGCTTTGATGACTGTGCGCGTTACCTATTACCGGATAGAACCGACATCGATAAGCTGATCATTGGCAGCTACTGCTCGATTGGTTCTGGCGCCGTGTTTATGATGGCGGGCAACCAAGGCCACCAAAACCAGTGGGTGAGTACCTTCCCGTTTTTCTATCAAGACGATGAGAAGTTTGAAGGTGCGATAGACGGCTTTGAACGCTCTGGTGATATCGTGATTGGTAACGACGTGTGGATTGGCACAGAAGCCATGATCATGAGTGGTGTTAAGGTTGGTGACGGAGCCATCATCGCAAGTCGAGCGGTTGTGACTAAAGATGTCGCGCCATACTCGATTGTCGGTTCAAACCCAGCACGCCATATCCGTTATCGTTTCAATGAGACTGAAATCGCTCAGTTGCTAGAAATGAAATGGTGGCAGTGGAGCGAAGAACAGATCAAAGGCGCAATGTCGCTAATGTGTTCTTCAGACATTGGTGGTTTGTACCATTATTGGAAAGGATTCTTGAAGCCTTAAATTGTCGTTCACAGATGAAATGTGAATGGTGAGAACGAGATTAAATTTAACAAATTACTCAATAATCTGATTATGGCAATGCGATTGTGATACGAGTAACTTATTGATTGTAAAGATATTGAATAGTATGGCATGTCGCATTAGCGTGGTGGATGAATTGGAAGGGTATTATGATTAGTTGCAACGATTACGATTATATTGAAATTGTGTGTATGCACCGATACCCAATCAAGTTAACGCTGAAGTCTGGCGAGCAGATTGAATGTGTCGGATTAGATACTCAACGCAATGATAGCCGTGAAGAGTGCATTAAGGTCAGTATTCAAGGTTTAGAACAACTTGTCGTACTCACAGACCTTTCCACACTAGAAGTTTGTGTCGACAACCCTCATTTTCAGCAGATTTCATTCAAAACGTCATAGGCTTTCAAATGAATAACACCATAGAACAATGCTATTGCACCGCATGCCGAGAAGATACACAGCACGTTGTGGTGTTGGTCAGAAAGACGAGTGCGTTTGCAGACAAACCTAACCAAAAGCGAAGTGAGTTTTGGGCAGGCATGATAAAAGGTTGGTTCCTTGGCCCGTTTGTCGCGTCAATGGATGAGTTTTCTCGTCACCTTGTCTGTGAAAAATGTGGCCATAAAGAGATACAAGATTAGCATCGTTATCTTATAAAACATTGGATTCAATACGGTTAGATCGTCAATTGGCTTAGGAATAGAACGAATGAAAGTTGAAACGATAGAAGCCGTAAAGGCGTATGGTTTTTCAGTAAGAACCACCAATACCGATGAGATGGACCCAGCAAGAGCCAAGATAGGGCAATTGTGGCAGGGCTTTTTTGACCAAGCATTTCCGAAATTAACACCGGATTCAAAAGTGTATGGCGTTTACACTAACTACGAGTCTGACTTTACGGGTGAGTTTGATGTTATCGCGTGTGCTAATGCGTTAACGGCTCAAGACTTAAATAATCTTATTGAAACCAAGATTGAAGCAGGCAAATATCTGACGTTTTCTGCTGAAGGTGAACTTCCTCAAGCGGTCATCGATCTATGGGGTGAAGTGTGGGCGTATTTCAGCGCTGCTGACTGCCCACATGTGAGAACTTACACGACAGATTTTGAACTATACAAAGGTGAAACTGAAGTCGAGATTTCGATAGCGATTCAGTGATCAGGTTAAAATGAACAAAAGGCTTAGCTTAGACTGTGTTTGCCAGTTAAGAGACAACGGAATCCCAGTTAAGCCTTTGAATATCTGTTCTTTACAAAGAAGATACAGTGTCACGTAACTACTTTAATACCTAGGAATTATCTATTCCAGAATTCCCCTAGATCACCCTAGATACCCTTAAGTCACCCAAAATTCTCTTAAGTTATCCAAAAAGACAATCTTGCTTGGTTTCATTCCACAAAGGGTATTGCTTCATGACTTGGGTGTAGAGCTTACTTTCAAGGTGCGCTTTTAACCAACGTCCTACGTTTTGATATTCCGATTTCACAAACCACTTCTTTTCGACTCGCACAAACTGACTGACGAAAGGCATCACCGCAAAATCGGCCAAGCTTGGGCTTTCTCCAAAAAAGTAGGGCTGATCGGTAAGTCGCACTTCTAACTGCTTAATGAAGGTTTCGCAGGCTTGTCGGCGTTGTTCAACATCGATGTTTCGGTAACGAACCGATGCACGATACCTTTCTAAGTGACCAATAAATTCTTCATCGTTGGTTTTAATGAGCTGCTGAACTTGTTCGCTAAGCGTTGGATTGCTTGAACGCAGAAGATCTTGAGGATCGTTTTGTTGAAGTGACCAGTTCATCACATCCAAGCTCTGTTCAATGACTTGTCCATTGGGTAACACCAATACAGGCACTGTTCCTTTTGGCGAACTGGCCAATAGTTCGCTAGGCTTGTCTTTGGTAACGATTTCTCGAAGTAACACTTTTTGCTGTGATAGTGCGATGCCCATTCGTCCGCGCATTGCATAAGGGCAACGGCGTAAAGAATAAAGGATAGGTAGATCGGATTCGTTCGGCATTATTGAGGTCATTTAGTTTGAAAAGTGTTGTACGGTGGTAAAGAGATCGTGATGTGGGTAGAATACGCGGCTTAAAAATTATAAGTAAGTGAGCGACTTCAAAAATGAGCAGAAAAATTGAGTTATTAGCCCCAGGTGGCGATGTAGAAGCGATAAAAGCCGCCATCGTAGCGGGTGCTAATGCAGTTTATTGTGGTTTAGACACATTCAACGCTCGTAACAGAGCCTCTAACCTGTCGTTAGACGAATTGAATGGTGTGATTCGCCTTGCTCATGAATACGGCTGTGAAGTGTTCCTGACTCTTAACGTTGTGCTACTGGAGCACGAGACTAAGAGCATCACCAAACTGCTGAACCAGCTTGTGAACACCAAAGTGGACGGCATCATTGTTCAAGACTTGGGTTTATTCAACCTGGTTAAGAAGCATTTCCCATCGTTAGACGTTCACGCGTCGACTCAGTTAACTACGCACAACGAAGGTCAGATTAAGTTCTTGTCTAAGATTGGCGCGACGCGCGTTAACTTGTCTCGTGAGTTGAACCTGCCTGAAATCAAGATGCTGACGGAAGTGGCACACGATCACGACGTATTAACCGAAGTGTTCGTACACGGCGCTCTGTGTATCGCATTCTCTGGTCAGTGTTACTCAAGCTCAGTAAGTGTGGGTAACTCAGGTAACCGTGGTCGTTGTAGCCAAGCGTGTCGTGATGAGTACGAAATCACCAACGCGGGCAACAAGTTCCCACTTAACCTGAAAGATAACTCAGCTTACTACGACCTACCTGAATTGGTTGATGCGAAAGTCGACTCATTGAAAGTAGAAGGCCGTATTAAAGGCGCACACTACGTTTACACTGTGGTAGACACATGGCGTAAACAGATTGATAGCTTTGTAGAAAGTGGTTTGTTGATCGAAGACGATTCGAACCTACACAAAGTATTCAACCGTGATTTCACCAACTCTTTCCTAAAGGGCAACCTAACGAAAGACATGTTCATCGATAACCCGCGCGACAACAGCATGAACTACGCTGTTGAAAAAGCGACGGAGCAGAACAACGAAATCTCAGTTGTACAGATTCAAGAAGTGACCAACGAACTTCACCAAGCGAAAGACGTTCTTGGTAACGAAATGCGTGACAAGATCGAGTTCCTTGATATTCGCAAGACACCAGTAGCACTGTCGTTCAGCGCAAAAGTGGGTCAACCATTTACGGTGACTGTGAACACGCCAAAAGAGAACTTTACTCTTCAATCTAAATCGCTATTGAAAGCGGTTGAAGAGAAGGCGATTACTCAAGAGCTACTTGAGAAGCGCTTCAAAAACGTGAAGAGTGCAGTTCACACGCTAGAAAGCCACGACTTCAGTGAAGTGGATGCAGGCTTGTTGATTCCTCTAAAAGAAGTTTCAGACCTAAAAGACGAGATCGACTTCATTCTGAACGGCTCTGTGGAAGTGATTAAGCACGTTGAAGTGCCAGCACTGCCTCAGCACCCTAAAGTGAACGAGAAGCCGACTATGTCGATGCTTATCGCCGATGTAGAAGACTTACACCTGTGTGACGTGACTGACGCGGATGTTTACTTCAAACTTCCAGAAAGCTTCAAGAAGCGTTGTAACAAGTACATCGACATCTTGGCAGCAAACCCACGTTTGATTCCTTGGTTCCCAGCGGTATTGATCGGTAAAGATTACGACGAAGCGGTTCGTATTCTTGAAGAGATCAAGCCAGCTCGCATCGTAACCAACAACACGGGTATTGCTTACAAAGCTTACGAGATGGGTATTGAGTGGGTTGCAGGCCCGTTCATGAACACGACCAACTCTCACGCACTGGTTACTCTGAAAGAAGAGCTGAACTGTGCAGGCGCATTCATTTCGAACGAGATCAACAAAGGTCAGATTCGTCATATTCGTCGCCCAGAGAACTTCAAACTGTTCTACAGCATTTACCACCCAATCTTGATGATGACCAGCCGTCAGTGTTTCTTCCAAAGAACCGTGGGTTGTAACAAGCCAAGCATCGAAGCAGGTTGTATGTTGAAGTGTGAGAAAGCGACCACGATTACCAACGTGAAAGGCATCTCTTTTGCGGTTGATAAACAGAAGGGTGGCTACCCAAGCATTTACAACCACGAGCAGTTCTTGAACCACGACGCAGTAACTGACTTCTCTGGTCTGTTCGACGAGTTCTTCATTGACCTAACCAACATCGGTGCAGGTTCTAAAGAAGTGAAAGACAAAGTTGAGCTTATCAAGCATTTCGAAGCGCTACTGAACGGCGTTGAAGGTTCACAACAGAACCTAGAGCAGATGGTTGAAGTTCGAACTAATGCTCAGTACGTGCAAGGTCTATAGCGTACAAGGTTTATAGGGTTCAATGTCTATGGGCTGTAAGGCTTATAGCTTCTAACGCAAAGAGCGTTCTAGGTTTATAACGCTCAACCGCTTATAAGCACTCTGAACCAATAAACAAAAGGCCACTCAATCGAGTGGCCTTTTTAATGTCTGAAACTTTCTGAAACTTTCTGAATCTTTCTCAACCAACGAATACGTTATTCTGTCACGGCTTCTTGTTTGAAGCATGGGCTTTTCAACGTGTTCATCTTTTCGATTTCATTGGTTAAGCGCAGCGAGAGCAGGGCTTTCTGGTTCGAAGCAAAATCAAACATCACGATAGTCGCAGTGCCAACGGTCGTCAGTTTCTGTTGAGCCTTACTGACAATCGCGTATTCCATGGTGAATCGGTCATCTTGAATATCGGTAACACGTGAGCCGACCATCAAGGTATCTGGATACGTGACTGGGCGGAAATACTTACAGTAAGTGTCACCAAGAACAGGACCAACTTTGGTAATCGCCATCTCTTCCATCAGCTCGACGTGCTTGAAAAAATCTAAGCGAGCGGTTTCGAAATAGCGAAAATATACAGCGTTGTTAACGTGATTGAGTGCGTCCATTTCTCCCCAAGCGACAGGGATTTCTGTTACTACCGGGTAGTCAGATAATAGTGCTTCCATGCGAACTCTCTTATTGTTATCTGTGTAATTAACGTTATTTACTTATCCTTCATCGGAATAAGTTGTTATTGGAATAAAAACCCTACCGCTAAATTAACAAAACTGCAACACGCGTGATTTAAGTTTTTGAAGCTTGAAACCACACAATGTCAGTGACTTAGTTGCACATCCACTCAATGGTTACGCACTAAGGTGTTTGAATTGCAGCTCAACCAAGCGTTGGTACAATTCGCAGCTATTGATGAGAGACTGGTGGTCGCCGATGTCTACTAGTTGTCCTTTATCGAGCACCGCAATTTGGTCGGCGTGTTTAATTGTTGATAATCGATGGGCGATAATGATCGTCGTTCTGCCACGCATTAACTCTTCTAACGCTTGTTGTACGTGATGCTCACTTTCACTGTCTAGTGCGCTGGTTGCTTCATCCAACAATAGAATATTTGGATCTTTCAAGATGGCACGTGCGATAGCAATACGTTGTCTCTGCCCACCAGAAAGCCTTACACCACGTTCACCAAGAAAGCTGTTGTAGCCATCAGGTAGGTTTTGAATGAACTCGTGTGCGTGCGCTTTCTTCGCCGCTTCGATCACTTGCTCGTCTGTTGCCTGCGGGTTGCCGTAGCGAATGTTATGGAACACATCGTTACTGAACAGAGCAGGTTGTTGCGGTACCAATGCCATCTGCTTTCTTAGCTCGTTAGGATCAAACTGATTCAGTTCAACACCGCCTAAGGTGACCTTACCCACTTGTGGGTCGTAGAAACGTTGCAGCAGTTCGAACAGGGTAGTTTTACCTGCGCCAGACGGGCCAACCAGTGCCAACACTTTGCCTTCATGGGCAGTAAGCGTGAGGTTGCTTGTTGCGGGTTGGTCCGGTCTTGATGGATAACAGAAGGTCACATCATCAAATGCAACTTCTGGCGTTACGTTAGCAAGCGAAGTTGGATTCGCAACTGGCGCAACAATATGGCTTTCAACTTGTAGGATCTCGATTAATCGCTCGGTCGCACCTGCCGCGCGTTGCAGTTCACCCATCACTTCAGAAATCGTACCTAACGATGAAGCAACCATAATTGCGTAGAACACAAACGCCGCTAAGTCACCAGCCGACATAGTGCCGTTGATAACATCACTGCCGCCAACCCAAAGCATGCCTGCAATAGCACTAAATACAATCACGATAACGCCAGAAATAAGAATCGCGCGCTGTTTTACACGCTGGCGACCAATCTCATAAGCCTTTTCCACTTCTACCGCGAATGACGCTTTCTCTTGCTCTTCTCGGCTGTAGCTTTGCACCGTTTTAATGTGCTCAATTGCCTCACCTGCGTAAGAACCCACATCAGACATGGAGTCTTGGCTTTGGCGAGATAAAGCTCTTACACGACGCCCATAGACAAGGATCGGAATCAAGATAAATGGCACCGAGGCCAATACAATCAACGTCAGCTTAATATTGGTCGCAAACAGCATGATGATTGCACCAATACACATCAACGCGCTGCGCATCGCCATAGAGAACGATGAACCAATGATACTTTGAAGCAGAGTGGTATCCGTGGTGATGCGCGACATGATGTCGCCACTGCCGTTGGTTTCAAAGTAACTCGGGTGCAGCGTCACGACATGATTGAAAACCGATAAACGAATGTCCGCACTCACACGTTCCCCAACAGAAGAAACCAAATAGAAGCGGAAGAAGGTGCCAATCGAGATCAGCACGACCACCACCATGATGAATTGAATCGCGCTGCCTAAGTCTGACAACGATTGTTGGCTGAAGCCTTGGTCGATAAGAAGACGAATACCGTGTCCGACTGAAAGGGTTAAGCTCGCTGTGAAGATCAACGCGATCAACGCAGCAATAACACGACCTTTATAAGGCTGAATGAATTTACTCAGCTCAAACAAAATACTGAGGCTTTTTTTCTCAGGTTTGGGTTCTGGCGCTTGTTGAGTCGATCGCTGAGTCTGTCGCTGGTTCGAGTCGAGCGTAGAAGAGACATCGTTTTGCATATGACTGCCTTAATGTGTTGTCGCTTTAAAAATAGATGGCTTGTTGCTTGTTGCTTATGGCTAATTGCTTTATGACTTATTGCCTGTACTGCGCGTTGTTCGCTGGGCAGTAATTGTTGTTGAGAATCGAACCCATTAAAGCATTTATTGCGCTGTGACGCTCCCTAGGAAACTCAATTTCCAATATTTCCTCATCACTAAGTGAATAATTCGAAACAACCTTAAAGGAAAACTAAGCATTCTGATCCAGTCAGTTGGATAGGAAACCAAGCTATTTAACCCTAATTTTTATGCAAGTAAATTAGCGTTGATAGGAGAGTGCACACATAAACAAGCAACCGTGCGATGATTTATAAATTGATAGCAAAACGTTTGCTATTTATCTCGATATTAGCTTTATCAATGACTTGTAAGTTTTGGTTGTAAGACCAGTTATAGCGACTGTTTTTTGTGGAATATTTGTTACAAAAATTCAACAAAGTAGTTTTTTATACATTTTTCTTGCATAAAAAATCGGATTGAATAGAATAACCAACAAATGACAATTAATGCAGTATTGTGGCATGAGTATTCAAGTAAAGAGCATCAACAAATCATACGGTGATACCCAAGTTCTTCACGACATCAGTTTCGACTGTGAGAGTGGCGAAACCTTGGTATTGCTTGGCCCAAGCGGCGCGGGCAAGAGTTCATTACTGCGTGTATTGAACCTGCTTGAAATCGCGGACAACGGCGAATTAGACATTGCGAATGAGCAATTCGATTTTTCAAGCCAAATCCAAGAAAAGCAGGGGCTTAAACTTCGTCGTAAAGTCGGCATGGTGTTCCAGCAATACAACTTATGGCCACACATGACGGTGATGGAAAACTTGATTGAAGCACCAATCAAAGTGGCGGGTTTGGATAAGCAAGAAGCGATTAAGCAAGCTCAAGAAGTATTAAAGACACTTCAACTTGCTGACAAAGCAGACGCTTGGCCACTTCAACTGTCTGGCGGTCAACAACAGCGTGTTGCGATTGCACGTGCGCTGATGATGAAACCGGATGTGTTGTTGTTTGATGAACCAACAGCGGCGCTTGATCCTGAGATCACCAACCAAGTCGTGAGCATTATTAAAGAATTGAGCGGAACGGGCATTACCCAAGTGGTCGTGACGCATGAAGTCGATTTCGCGAAGAAGATTGCTAGCCACGTTCTGTACCTAGAGAAAGGGTACATCGTTGAACACGGCACCAGCGATTCATTCGTTAATCCGCAGACACCTGAGTTTGCCGAGTATTTGACTCATTAAGTAAGTCACTTATTAAAAGTAAAGTTGACTCACTAGATTTAGCTAAACACAACATTAATTAAAACAATCAAATTATAAGAATGGCCACAGGCCGCTATTACACGTATTCGGAGTAACAAAATGAAAAAGATTCTACTAGCTTCACTTATCGGCCTTGCTTCTTTCAACGCAGCAGCTCAAGAAGAAATCAAATTCGCAATGGAAGCAACTTACGCACCATTCGAATACATGGATGAGAACAACCAAATCCAAGGTTTTGACGTAGACCTAGCAAACGCACTTTGCGAAGAGATGAAAGCGACATGTACTTTCCACAACCAAGCATTCGATAGCTTGATTCCTGCACTTAAATTCAAACGTTACGATGCGGCTATCTCGGCAATGGACATCACAGAAGCGCGTCTTAAACAAGTGAACTTCTCTAACGCATACTACGATAACTCTGCAGCATTCATTTCTTTCGAAGGCAAAGTAGCAGACCAAGCAGCACTAGAAGGTAAGCGTGTTGGCGTTCAAAACGGTTCTACTCACCAGAGCTTCCTACTTGAGCAAATGACTGGCGTAACAGCGGTACCTTACTCAAGCTACCAAGATGCATTCATCGACATGAAGAACGGTCGTATCGATTCTGTATTCGGTGACACAGCCGTTGTAGCAGAATGGTTCAAGAAAGAAGACAACCTAACGTACGTAGGCGACCAAGTAACAAACCAAGAGTACTTCGGTAACGGCTTTGGTATCGCAGTAAACAAGAGCAACCAAGAACTTGTAGACCAGCTTAACGTTGCACTTGCAGCAGTGAAAGCGAACGGCGAATACGACAAGATCTTCAACAAGTACTTCGGTAAGTAATTTATGGAATTAACGGGTTACTCTTTAGGGCTCGTCGAAGCAAGCTGGATGACTGTTCAGCTTGCGTTCGTAAGCCTATTGGTTGGATTGGTTCTAGCAGTTTTGTTTGCAAGTGGTGAGATGTCTCGTCGTATTGCAATCAAATGGCCAACGACTGCATTTGTGACGATTGTTCGTGGTTTACCAGAAATTCTGGTCGTACTGTTTATCTACTTTGGTTCGACACAAGTTCTGTTCATGATCACTGGCGACTTCATAGAAGTGAGCCCGTTCTTATCTGGTGTTGTTGCACTGTCACTTATCTTTGCTTCTTACGCTTCGCAAACCTTACGTGGTGCATTAAAAGCAGTAAGCAAAGGGCAGAGAGAAGCAGCAAGCGCGCTTGGTATTTCTCAGTCTCGTGCATTCTTTCGTATCGTATTGCCTCAAGCGGTAAGGCACGCACTACCAGGGTTAACCAACCAATGGTTAGTGTTATTGAAAGACACTGCATTAGTTTCGCTGATTGGCGTAACAGATTTGTTGAAACAAGCACAACTAACATCAGCGGCAACGCACGAAGCATTTACTTGGTACGCGACAGCAGCAGCAATCTACTTGGTCATCACTTTAATCACACAAAGATTGGTAAAAGTGATTGATGGTAAGTTCTCTATTCAAGGTTTGGGTAACAAAGGGGCAATGGCATGAATCAACAATACCTCTCTCAAATGCTTGAAGGCTTAGTGACCAGTCTTCAACTCACAGGCACTTCATTGCTTGTTGGTTGTATCTTGTCACTGCTGATGACGGTAACGCTAATCCTAAGAATACCTGCGATTCACTGGTTCACTCGTGGCATCATCACGCTGTTCACTGGCACACCATTGTTGGTTCAAATCTTCTTGGTGTATTACGGCCCGGGTCAGTTCGATTGGATTCGTGAAAGCTTCATGTGGACTTGGTTAAGCCAACCTTGGTTCTGCGCAATGTTAGCATTAGCTTTGAACACCGCGGCATACAGCACGCTACTGTTCAGAGGCGCATTCAACGCCATTCCAGCAGGGCAGTGGGAAGCATGTCGCGCACTTGGTATGGATAAAATCGCAACGCTGAAAGTGTTACTGCCATATGCACTACGCCGCGCCGTTCCAGCTTACTCGAACGAAGTGATTCTAGTTTTCAAAGGTACGTCACTGGCAAGCACCATCACCATCATGGATTTGATGGGTTACGCTCAGCGTATCAACGGCCAAACCTACGACACACTAACGGTGTTCGGTATTGCTGGCGCATTCTACTTAGCAGTAAACGGCATACTAACGCTGATCTTCCGTCAGGTAGAGAAGAAAGCCCTCGCATTCGAAGCCGCGTAAGCTAGCCACACACAAGCTTAACTAACGTATAAAGCCTGCCATTTATGTTCGCATAGATGGCAGGCTTTTTTGTGTTTTGGGGCATGTGTAAGGGGACTGTGTTTATATCCAGTTGGTCGGGGTTTTTACGAAATTCATACTATATGGAAATATTCTACATTCTGTCATTCAATGAGTTTATCTATGTTTTAAGTCACTGAATTGCTGTGATTAATCGTGGTAAATTGCTGTGCATATGAAACTAGATAGAAAATCCTATATTTAAATGCAGAATTTTTCTGTCTAATAGCTGTTATATTACAAAGGCGGTGTTTTTCAAGGTAGT